>CAIQOK010000019.1 GCA_903873415.1 uncultured Verrucomicrobiota bacterium
GGGGTGAAAAACCTCACACCGCAAGCCTGGGCCAAGTCGCGGGGCAAGCCCTCGGAACCTTCCTGATCAGGAAATCTGCGCGCCCTGAGGCGTGGATCCGCCGGTCGGATACGATCCTCACGGGGTTGGGTCGGGCTTCTCCCGTAAGAATCGGGGCGGCAGTTGGAACGACCTCGCCTTCGGCTATCGGTTGGCGTGTCGGTATGGCGACGATCCGACGTTCAGCGGCTATGGTCTGGGGTTCCGGTCCGTCCTTCGCCTAGGTCAGTGAGCTAATACGGTTTGGGCTTAGCCGAGATTCATCCTGTTTAACGCGGCTCCGGCCATGTTGGTGTGAGAATGCCGGGTGGTCTTGAAATTTCGGTGGGACTGCCCCTCCACATCGGAGACGTTCACGGCGTGGTCGTTGTGCTCCGGGGTGCGGAGCATCAGGGGGCTTCAGGCGGGCATTCAGAAGAAACGGGGCTATGACGCTGACCAATTGCACCTCGAGGAATCCCACCGAAGGAACCTCGGCCATAATCAGCCGCCATGAGTTGCGATCTGCGCAGCGATGCCGTCCCAGAGTGACAGTCGCGCCTCAAGCGCTGCCACGGCCGCAGCCCGCGCTTCATTTTGCCGCGTGGCACTGCCATCACAAAGCAACTCCACCATCTCACGCCCCAGTTCTCCGTGCTCGTCTCCATCGAGTTCTATATGGCGGTCGAGGTAGTAGCGGAAGGTGTCGAACCGGCCCGGAAAATCACGCTGCAGTTGCGCCACCAGTTCGCCGAACATGTCCGGAATCAGATCCTCCCGGCCGTAGGTGAAGGCAGAGGCGATTTCATGGGGCTTGCCTCCGTGGATGACCTGAAAGGTGTGGCGAACAAAAGCGACCACAAAGTCGGGTACCTCAATAGCCGCAAGCGCCGATTCCACATGTGAGCTGGCGCCCAGTCGTTCCACAAAAGCCAGTGCCTGTCCGGTGTTTGCACCCGCCTCCTCCATTGCTTGGAGGTAGAGTTCGAAGTGGCTAACCGTCCGCCCGTCCGGGGTGATGTCGCTCTCCTCGCCAAGTACGATCTCGTTGACTAGTCGCCGGGTCCGGGCATTTCCGGTCGGGATCCAAGGGGGCTGCACGCAGGTCAGGTGGCCCTGCAAGGCCTTGAGCAGCGACATGAAATCCCAGACCGCAAAGATGTGGTGCTCCATGAAAAGCCGCATGTCTTCCACCGTCCGCAGTCGCGCGTAGAGGCCATGTTGCAGTAAAGCCTGACGGGGCGCTGCAATGGCATCTGAGAAGGAGGTTCGTGCTGAGTTCATTACAATTCCTTTATTCCTGACGGATTGCGTTGCAAATCGCCAGATCTTTTTCATCCACTTCCATATCCAGCTGTCGACAGACTACGGAATCGACCGTTACTTAAATTGATTTTCACGTCATCACATCCTTGAGAACGAACTTGAATCCGCAGGGGTTTGCCGCACATTCCTGCGCGCCGGTGAAGAGCGTTGTTTCAATGCCATAGCGACAACTTTAACATCGAGCCATGAAAAATTTGAATCTGCTTGGAACCATCACCCTCGGCGCCACACTGCTCGCCCATACGGCGGGAGCAGACAACCGCATCTTCACCTACGCCTACGAGCCGGAGACCGAACCACGCGGCGATTGGGAATACGAGCAATCCGTCACCCTCCGCGCCGGGCGCAACGCGAGAGTCGGACAGGAAGATTACCAACACTGGCAGTTCCGCGAGGAGATCGAGCACGGCGTCACAGACAACTACACCGTCGGGCTTTACCTCAACCACGACTACAAACATTTCACCAACCCGGTCAGCAGCGCGACGACTTCGCACCACGAGTGGACGGGCGTCTCGCTGGAGAACCGCCACCTGGTGCTGAACCCCACCGAACACGCCGTCGGCCTGACGCTCTATCTCGAACCAACCTACGACGGCAGCAACTTCGAGCTGGAGCAAAAAATCATCCTCGGCCAGCGGCACGGGGACTGGAAGTGGGCGTTCAACATCTCGCAGGCGACAGAATGGGAGGACAACTTCCGCACCATCGAGGGCGAACTGGAATTTTCCTTCGGCCTCGCGCGCCAGTTGACCCGCCGCTGGTCGGTGGGCATTGAATTCCGCAACCAGAACGAACTCCCCGAATACAGGTCTTGGGAAAACACCGTGTTCTAAGCCGGGCCGGTCATCGCGTATCGGCGGACAATCTGGTGGGGGACGCTCTCCGTGATGCCGCAAATCTACGGCGCGAATTTCTCCGGCGCCCCCGACGGCGATCATCACCTCGAACTCGAAGGCCACGAGCGCATGAACCTGCGCCTGCTGTTCGGGCGCAGGTTTTGAATAAAGCATCCCGACGCCGATGGTTGGAATAAGGAAGCCAGGAAAACATGAAGATCCCCCCCTCACGGCTTCATGCCTTCCCAATTCGTCACCGGATTCAGCGTCAGTGTGCTGGGAAATGCCACGAGCCACAGTGCCAGCCGCAGTTCTGTTTAGTCTATGGCACGCCGGACAAGGGGTGCCCCTAGTGCGATCAATGAGTTGTTTTATTTCAGGTGTCATGACGTTGGATGTATAGGTCATGTTTCCTTTCATTTGGTTGTTGTGGTGGTTAATCGGTCATATCCGAGACTGGCGGGAAGTTAAAAAGCTGCGGGCGTTGTCCGTTTAACCTGGATTCAAGACAGTTGGCCAAAGGCACCGCCCCCATACCTCCACAGAGGTATGGACTCTGGAAGCCAGATTGATATTCTTGATTTTAAGCCTTGAGCCGATAAGTAATCATGGTCAGGCATTGGCACCAGAAAATTGAACAGGCCCGAAAATCATACCGATCAATCCAGAATGTTTTCACTACGTTCTCCCCAATTGTGTATCAAAGCCCGCGCCGGCCTTGCCAAGCCCCGCAGTGGCTTTACTCTGATCGAGCTGTTGGTTGTTATCGCCATCATAGCGATATTGGCGGCCATGCTCCTGCCGGCCCTTTCCAAGGCAAAGGCGAAGGCGCATGCCACCATCTGCATGAGCAACTCGCGCCAGCTCACATTGGCGTGGATTCTCTATGCGACCGACAACAAGGACCGACTTCTAACATCGATGGGTTGGGTGCAGGATGGGGTGGCGGATCCTGCCAGCATGGAATTCGTCAACGGGTATGGGCACCTCCAGCAATCGGCCCTAACCGCCTACCTCAACGGAAATGTGGAGGTGTATAAATGCCCGGGGAACACCCGCCGCAGCACATTGAACGATCCGCAGTATTATGGGCAGGTCTGCGCCCGCAGTTATTCCATGAACAACCATATCGGCGACTACTTCACGACGCAGATCGGGCCGGGCTACATGTTTCTTCAATTCATGAAAATGGGAGATTTTATCCGCCCCGGTCCGGCCAACACCTTCGTATTTCTGGATGAGGGTCCGAGCATCAACGACGGGTGGTTCATGGCGGACATGGGCGGCTACGATCCGCGAGTGCCCAGTTCCCAACACTTTGGGGATCAACCCGCTTCCTACCATAACCGGTCCGCCGGTTTTTCCTTTGTCGACGGCCATTCCGAAATCCACAAATGGCGCGGGGACAATCCCTTTACCGCGGATGATGTCGATTGGGTCCAGTCTAAAACGACCGCCAGCCGCGCGCCGTATCACACCCGTTGACCGAGGACACCCGGGGCTTCCTGGGCGGGTTTTCTCTCTGATCTTGCTTCACCTGGAGGGGGAACTAAAATTTCAGCATGTTCCCAGTGCCGAGTTTCAGGTCGATGGGGCGATGGTGGGCGTGCCTGCTCTGGATGGTCACCTTAGCAGCCCAAGCCGCCACGGCCCAACCGGATTATTATTATCGCTCCTGGCAGTCAGATGAGGGACTGCCGGACAATACCGTGGTCGGATTGGCCCAGTCGGCGGATGGTTTCTTATGGGTCGCAAGCCAGTCCGGTCTGGCCCGTTTCGACGGGGTGAGGTTCCGGGAATTCCCCTCGCTCAACGCGGCGGGGGAGCCGAGCACCCCGCTGCACTCCTTGTTTCTGGACCGGCAAGATCGCCTCTGGATTGCCAAGGATCACGGAGTCTTGATTTGCTTGGAACAGGGACGGATCAGCCGTTTCATCCCGGAAAACAGGTTGCCGGACCTGACCACCCACCTGATGGTGGAAGACCGGCAAGGGGGGCTGTGGGTCTCCTACCTGAACGAAGGAGTGACGCGGATATTTGATGGGAAAGCCCGCTCCTACACCTCAAGCGAAGGGCTGCCTGACGGGGGCACCTGTCAGTTGACGTGCGACAAAGGGGGGCAAATCTGGTTTGCCAAAGCGGGCCAGATCGGGGTGTTCCGCCACGGCAAGTTTAATAAGCTGTTGAACATCCCCGCACAACGCATCGCCGCGGCGCGGTCCGGTGGCATTTGGATTTACGCCCTCGCACAACTCTTCCACTTCTCGGAGGCGAACGGACTGGTAAAAGCAGGCGATCTGCCAGTCAGCAGGCGCACCGTCAATGCCACCGTGCTCTACGAGGATTCTCTGGGAGCCATCTGGATCGGCACCCAGGAGAGCGGCCTCTTCCGGCATGACAGCTCCGGATTCCGCAGCATCCAGACTTCTCATCACGATATTCTCAGCATCACCGGAGACCGGGAAGGCAACGTCTGGGTCGGCACGGGGGGGGGGGGGCTTAACCGGGTGGGGCGGCGCACTGTGGAATTGCTGGATGTGGCTTCGGGATTGAGCGCCGAGGCCGTGCGCTCGGTTTGCCTGGATACCACAGGCGACCTCTGGGCGACGACACAAAGCGGGAGCGTGACCCGCAACAGCGGAAGTGGCTGGATCGACCTCTCCACAAACGCCAACTGGCCCATCCAATATGCCCAATGCATCACCGCCGATCCAAAGGGTGGTGTATGGATCGGCACCCAATATCTTGGGTTATTCCACTGGGACCGCAGGGGGATCAGCAATTTGGGGCGCCCCCCCACTCCGAGTCCTGATGCCATCCGCACCCTGCTGGCCACTCAGAACGGGGACCTGTGGATCGGCACAGAGTCGGCAAACTCGCTGCAACGGATGCGCGCCGGAAAATTCCGTCCGTTCCCTCTGCCCGCCGGCAGCGGAATCATCACCGCCATGGTGGTGGATGCCGCAGGCAGGGTGTGGGTCGGCACGGCCGGAGGGTTCCTGCTGCAAGCCGTTGAGGACAGCCTTGTGGATCAAACCCACCGAACCCTCGCACAACCCGAGTCCATCCACTGCCTGTGCGCCACCCCCGAGGGAAACCTGTGGATTGGATATGCCGGACGGGGTGTTGGGAGGCTTGGCCGGGAGGGGTTTTTCCAATTCGGCGCCGAAGAGGGTCTGCATGACAATTATGTTTCCCAGATCGTGGCCGACCGACAGGGAGAACTCTGGTTTGCCGGAAACCAGGGTGTTTTCCATGTGCCAACCCTAGAATTCGATGCCTTGGCCCAAGGGAAAGCAGGCCGCATCCGCTCCATTGTTCTGGGAAGAAACGAAGGTTTGCCCAGCCTCAAAGCCAGTCATGGCTTTTGGCCCGGAGCACTGCTGGACCGCAGCGGAACTCTCTACATCCCCACACTGACCGGACTGGCTGCGATCACTCCCAACGACAACCCCAAGCCCCCCCCCATTCTCATCACCCGGGTGGCGGTGGATGGCCGGACGGTGGCCACCATCGATGCAGGCGGACCGCTGATCGAGGCGGGTGCAATGCCGGGACTAAATCCCGGCCAGATGAACTCCACCATCCGCATTGCCCCGGATCACGAGCGGGTGGATTTGGAATTCACCGCCCCCAGCTTCACCTCGCCAAGAAACATCCTGTTCCAATACAAACTGGAGGGGCTGGATAAGCGCTGGTTGGATGCGGGCACAAAGCGAGAGGTTTATTTCCCGCATCTCCCCGCAGGGGACTATGTTTTCCGCGTCGCCGCCTTCAATGAACAGGGCATCCGGAGTGAAACCGAAGCGAAAATCCGTCTCAAAATCCTCCCTTTCTACTGGCAAACCTGGGGCTTTCGAATCCTGGCCACAGCCGGCGCCAGCCTCCTCTTCGCCGGGCTGGTGGCCTGGCGGGTCCGGTTGCGACAACGCCGCCGCATCGAGCAACTGGAACGTCAGCGCGCCATGGAACGGGAGCGGACCCGCATCGCCGAAGACCTCCATGACGAATTGGGCGCCGGACTGACCGAAATTAGTTTTGGCAGCGAGTTCGCCCTTGATCCACTCTTGGAAGCCGAGGCCCGGCGTCGGCACACTCGGGAGATAGGCAACCGGGCCAGAGAACTGGTGACAAGTTTGGATGAGATCGTCTGGGCTGTGAACCCGAAGAATGACACGGTGGCTTCCCTGGCCAGTTACCTATGCCAGTTTGCCGAGCGTTTCCTCAAGCCCACCCGACTGCGCCTGCGCTTAAGGGTTGACCGCAACCTGCCAGCCGTGCCGCTCAATGCGGAAGAGCGGCACAATCTGTTTCTGGCGGTCAAAGAGGCGCTGCACAACGCCCTCCAGCATGCCCGGGCCACAGAGGTGGAATTGATCATCAAGACCCGCCCGCCCCTGCTGATAGTGGTGGTGGCGGATGACGGCTGCGGGTTTGATCCCTCCACAGCACGCAGCGAGGCGGATGGATTGGGCAATATGCGCCGCCGTCTCAGCCAGATCGCAGGAGTCTGCACCCTGTCCAGTTCCTTGGGACAAGGGTCCACAGTCACTTTTGAACTGCCTCTGAACAACCTGCCTGAGGCCAAGATGACCTAATCCTCCGGAGTTATTGCAATCCGGCGGGCCGTTATGAACAATCCCCAGAGCCACAAACCCTTTCCACCCGGAGCGGGAATTGATTATGTTCAACCCTGTGACAGACACTAGAGCAAGCCGCGCAACCCCTGCGGAAGCCTCACCGACCCGGGTGGCGTTGGTGGAGGACAGCGTTCCGTTGCGCAAACAACTCAGGCAACTGCTGGACGGCGCCCCCGGAATCCAATGTGTCTGCGCCTGCGGCAGCGCCGAGGATGCCTGTTTGCAAATCCCCGCCGCAACCCCGGATGTGGTGCTCATGGACATCAATCTTCCCGGCATTTCCGGCATCGGCTGCACCGTCCAGCTGAAACAGCAACTACCTGCATTACAAGTAATTATGCTGACCGTCTACGAGGACGGGGAAAGTATTTTCAACGCGCTCAAAGCCGGCGCCTGCGGCTACCTGCTCAAGCGCTCCTCGCCTGCCGAAATCCTCGATGCCATCAACGCCGTGCGCCAAGGCGGTGTGCCCATGACCGGGGAGGTGGCCCGCAAGGTGATCATGACCTTTCAAGGGGCAGTAGCCGGGCCGACTGAGGAAGTCGTCACCCTTTCATCACGGGAACAGGAAATCCTTGAGCTCCTCTCCCAAGGCATGCTGAACAAGGAAATCGCCGACCGGCTCTCCATCAGTTATCACACGGTCAAAGTCCATTTGAAACATGTCTACGACAAACTCCACGTCCGCTCACGCGCCGAGGCCATGTTGAAATTCATGTCGGACAAGCGCGCCTCCAGCACTCATCGCCCTCCCTCCCTCCCGGCAGGCCGGCTCGAGAGGTAATCCTCGGCTCGCGCACCCGGTCCCACCGGTGCCCCGCGCCGGCCAAACACAAATGTGCTATTGGGCGCGGATCTTGCCCTTGTTAGCCTGCACTCATCAAAGTGAAAACCTCACCCCAATCCGGCCGAACCGGACTTTGCAAACCCGCCCACCCAATCCCGGTCCGCACATTTCTCCCGCAAGCCTTTGCACTCGTCCTCCTCGCCTTGGTTGTGATTCCCGTCCTCCGTGCATCCGACTCACAAGTCAAGCCGGGCGATGGAAACCACGATTCCCTTGCCTCACTCCAGTCCGGACTTGGAAGCCTGCCGTTTCTGAGCCGGGGCCGCACGCGCTCGGTCTCCGCCGAAAATCCGACGGGCGAAAAGGGACGCGGCGGCATGGCCATCCCCAATCCCACCGAGCCGAAGCCGGCGGCCAGTGGCCGAGCTGCCGACACTCTCGGCCAAGGCTGGAAGGTGCGCCCTTTCCTGCGCGTCAACGCGGGCCAGACAGCCCTTCTCATGGATGTGGCCGGCCCGGGCATCATCCAGCACATGTGGATCGTCGAAGGATTGAATCGCGGCCTGGTGCTGCGGTTTTATTGGGATGATGAGAAGACGCCCTCGATTGAATCGCCGGTGCCGGACTTTTTCTGCGTTGGTCATGGCCGGTTCGCACCGGTCAACTCCCTGCCCGTGGTGGTGAATCCGGCCAATGCCTTGAATTGCTACTGGCCAATGCCCTTTCATAAGCATGCTAGGATCACCCTCTCCAACGAAACCGACAAGGATGTCGAGCTGGTTGCCTATCAGATCACCTATCTCGAAACCGAAGTCCCCGCCAACGCGGGAACCTTTCACGCCCAATACCGCCGGGCTTCAACCGCTGAGCGCAATCCCTACGTGATACTCGATGGGGTGAAGGGCAACGGGCGCTATGTGGGCACTTTCCTGGCATGGACGCAAATGAAGAAAGGCTGGTTCGGCGAAGGGGAGATCAAGTTTTATTTGGATGGGGACGGCCAGTTCCCCACCATCTGCGGCACAGGCACGGAGGATTATTTTCAGGGCAGCTATGGATTTCCACAACCTTACACGACAGCGTATTCAGGGACGGTGCTGCCGGCCTCCGAAAACGCGGTCCCACCCAATTTCTGGAGCCTCTACCGCTGGCACATCCAGGACCCCGTCAACTTCGAGCAGGATTTGAAGGTCACCATTCAGGCGCTTGGCTGGGGATCGGGCGGCAAATACCTCAAGCTCTCTGACAATATCGCCTCCGTCGCCTACTGGTATCAGACCGAACCTCATACACCTTTTCCCAAGCTCCCCTCGCTGTCCGAGCGCCTGTGGGAACCCAAGCCGGGCACAACAGAAATCCCGGGAGCCATCGAGTGCGAATCCCTCAAATCCACTTCCAGCTCCTCCTCGTTCTCCGCCGCTCCCCAAGACTTGACCGCCTACGGAAATGGCTGGAGTGGCGGAGCCCAACTCTTCGTTCAGGCACAGAAACCCGGGGACTTCGTTGAACTGGAAATCCTATCCAGAAGCGCCACCCCAAAATCAATCATCCTCCACGCCACTAGAGCTCCCGATTACGGAACTCTTGGATTCACGGTCAATGGCGAACACGTCCAGACGATCTTTGACGGCTATGCCGGCACTCCAACTCCATCGGGCGCGATCAACCTCGGACTGCATGTGCCAAAAAATGGAAAGTATGTGATCCGCATCGAAGTCACAGGCAGCAATCCGGCGGCGACCGGATCTAAATATTTCTTCGGCCTCGACGCGCTTGTCGTATCCAAGCTCTGAAATCCCACGCTAACGAGCGGCAGCCCCACCGATACAACTCAAGCCCACCATGAAGCCCTCATCATCGTCCCAACTCTTTGCCGCGGCACTGGGAGTCAATCGACGCGATTTCCTGAAGTCCTCGGCGCTGGTGGCCGCAGGCCTCTCCTTCTCACGGTTGCCCTCCATGGCCGGACCTTTCACACGGGAGGATTTTGACAAACTCGTCCCTGCGGACAAAAAGCTGCGCCCGGAGTGGGTCAAGTCCCTGACTTCCCAGGGCGAGCGCACCACGTATCGAGGCGCGGAATTAAAATGGATCGGCATGCCCGTCGGGGGTTTCACCTGCGGTCAACTCTATCTCGGAGGAGACGGTCGTTTGTGGCATTGGGATATTTTCCACCGGCATATGGGCACGGGCGACGGGCATTACTCCCAACCGCCTTCGCCCTCTTCACCGCTTCAGCATGGATTCGCAGTGCAGGTGACCACTGGCGGCGGGAAATCACGGATGCACTTGCTTGACGAAACAGGATGGAACGATGTCTCTTTCACCGGCGAATATCCCGTCGGCTATGTGGAGTATCGCGACTCGGAAATCCCAATCACCATCGGTCTGGAGGCATTCTCACCGTTCACTCCGCTTCAAACAGACGACTCGTCACTGCCGGCCACCATTCTCGAATTCACCGTCCGCAATCCAAGAAATGGTGAATTACAGGTGAAACTTGGGGGCTGGGCCTGTAAAGTGGGGCTGGAGCGAATCCTTCCGGAACACGAAACGCGCAGAGCGCTGCAGTCGCTCTGGCACTACAACTTTTCCCCGGACTTGGGGCCCTACCGGGCGGCCAACAAACCGGGCCGCCGGTATGCAATGGCTGGCGAGGCTGGATTATTGATGTGCACATTCCCACGTACGGACTGGGACTACAACAAGGCCAAGGGTCAGGGGGGATCCTCTGAAGGTGTTGCCGGCTATTTCAACGAGTGTATGAATGGCTTCGAACATCAAGTCGCGGGACATATGATCTGGAAAGGCCTGGTCACGGAGGGACTGGCAATCGAACATTCGGTTCGCGACCGATACCATGGGTCAAAGCGCAATCCGTGGAATGAAGTGGAATACGGCGACCACTACGCCCGGAGTATGGCAAGCTACGGCGCCTTTCTGGCGGCCTGCGGCTTTGAATATCATGGACCGAAAGGTCACATCGCTTTTGCCCCGCGCCTGACGCCGGATAATTTCAGGGCCCCCTTCACAGCGGCTGAGGGCTGGGGGACTTTCTCTCAGAAAATCGAGGGCCAAAGTATGGAGGCCGAGATTTCCTTGAAACACGGCCAGCTGCGCCTGAGCCGCATCGCTCTGGCCCTGCCGCCGGGAATCCCGCTCACCACCCCGGGCCTCGCGTGGAATGGAAACACCGTTTCTGCATCCTTCCACCGCAACAACGGCAGGGTTGCAATCGGATTGAAGGAAGCTCTGCAAATCACAGCCGGACAGACCCTAAAGATTTCACTCAACTGAACACCAAAAAACTGAAACCTGATCCCGATGAAAAAACTGATCCTTATCTACTGTCTGCTTTTGAGCCTGCTTGCAGCCGCGCAAGAAATCGCACCCAAGAAAGACTCTGCAACTGCGCAAACCGTTGCACTCAGTTCCCTCAACCTGCAGGAACTCCACCAGGAGGATCTTTGGGTCCAAGCGAACCGATCCACCGGGCAGCATCCCATGCAAATCGGAGGTGTGAAATACACCAACGGAGTCGGTACCGCCGCACGAAGCGTCCTCTGGATCGACCTTCAGGGCGGCTCAAGCCACTTTTCGGCTCTGGTCGGAGTGGATGACGAAGTGGTGCCCCCAACCGTTCAGCGCGAACTCATCGCTGCCGGAAAAAAGGGGCACCCTGTCACCAACATCAACGGGAGTGTGGTGTTCCAGATTTATGGCGATGGCCGGCTGCTCTGGAAAAGCGGGATTTTACGCACCTGTTTTCCGGCCGAGAAGGCTGAGGTGAATCTGGTCGGAATCCACACCCTGGTCTTGGTGGCAAGCAGTGCAGGAGACAGTCCAAAGCTTGATCATGCCGACTGGGCCAATGCTTATTTCACAGTCACCGGAGCCAAACCCAAAACGATTGAACCTCCGGTGGAACAGGCCGAGTGCCTCACCCCAAAGACTTCCCCCAAACCCCGTATCAACGGAGCTTCCGTTTTCGGCGTGCGCCCCGGCTCCCCCTTTCTGTTCACCATCGCCGCAACCGGCCAGCGCCCCATCAAGTTCGCAGCCGCAAATCTTCCCAAGGGCTTAAGCCTGGACCCAAATTCGGGCCGAATCACCGGAGTTCTGAAAAAGCGCGGAGAAACTCTGGTGACACTCCGGGCCGACAATGCCCTGGGCGTCGCGGAGCGGAGATTCAAAATTGTCTGCGGAGACCAGCTCGCCCTTACCCCCCAAATGGGCTGGAACACTTGGAATGTTTTCCTGCGCGAGCCGGACGAATTCAAGGTCCGATCGGCCGCCGATGCCATGGTGAACAGCGGACTGATCGACCACGGATGGACCTACATCAACATCGATGACTGCTGGGAACGCAAACCCGGCTCCAAGGATCCCCTGCTCAACGAAGGCGAGCCGCGCGACGCCGACGGCATGATCGTTCCGAGCAAGCGGTTTCCAGACATGAAAGGGCTTTGCGATTACATCCACAACAAGGGCCTCAAAGCGGGGATCTACTCGTCTCCCGCCATTTACACGTGCCAGGGATTTCCCGGAAGCTATCAGCATGAGGAAAAAGATGCCCTCCAATATGCCCGGTGGGGGTTCGACTATTTGAAATATGACTGGTGCTATTACGACAGCGTTGAGAAGGATCACGGTTTTTCCGAACAGCAAAAGCCTTGGGTCACCATGGCGGCAGCCCTGAAAAAAGTGGACCGCGACATCATTTTCAGCCTGAGCCAGGTCCTGGAAATGTGGTCCTGGGCAGAGTCCACCGGAGCCAATTCCTGGCGCACCACCGGCGACATCTCCGACACGTGGGAGAGCTATGACGCCATCGGGTTCACCCAGAACGGCCGCGAGAAATATGCCGGCCCGGGACACTGGAACGACTGCGACATGTTTGTCGTGGGCAAGCTGGGCGGCGGCAAACTCCATCCCACCCGCCTTACCCCGAACGAGCAATACACACACATCAGCCTCTGGTGCCTGCTCACCTCCCCGCTCCTCATCGGCTGTGACATGACTCAACTCGACGCATTCACGCTCAACCTCCTCAGCAACGATGAAGTCATCGAGGTCAATCAGGATCCCTTGGGCAGACAGGCCCGCCGGATTTCCAGAGACGACAATGTGGAGGTCTGGGCAAAGGACATGGAAGATGGGAGCAAAGCAGTCGGCCTGTTCAACCGCGGAGAGTTCGGGAATTCCGTCACCGTGAGCTGGAGCCAACTCGGGGTCAATGGCAAGCAAACCGTGCGCGATCTCTGGCGTCAACTGGATCTGGGATCCTTCGATAAATCCTTCGGCGCGCCGGTTCCCAGGCATGGCGTGAAGTTGCTCCGCATCAAACCGATTGGAAACTGAACCTCCATCGGAGACACGGAAATCGAACCTTCCTGGATATGATGTTGAACCTTGTGATCAGGCCCTGCCCTGAGGATCAAAAAAAATTGTAAAAAACCAATTTTTTCATCAATTTCAACCCAAGCATGAACGACAAAACACCACCCCAAACCGCTATCGCAGGCCGGTCGCCCCGGCGCTTGTCACTCAAACGAACACTCGGCATTTCACTCCTGATTTCCTTGATCGGCTTTCCGGCCCGGGCGGAATGGCGGAATTCCCTGAAGCCCGCCGGCAACCCGTGTGGGCAGCTGGTCCTGGTGAACGACGGCAAACCCATGTCCGGCATCGTATGCCCGGACAACGCCACGCCTCAGGACAGGGCTGCCGCCACCGAACTACAAAAGTGGATCCGGGAGATCACGGGGGTCACTCTGGACATCAATTATGGAGGTGCCCGCGGCAATCTCATCCTCATGCGCACCGACCCGGCACTTGGTGACGGAGGCTACACCATCACCAATCTCTACTCCCACATCCGGCTTACCGGCGGCACCCACCGCGGCATGATGAACGCCGTATATGCACTGTTGGAGGAGGACATGGGCTGCCGGTTCTACACACCGGATTCCATTCGCATCCCCCGAACCAACACACTGGTGATCAGTCCGGTTGGCCGCCGCTACACCCCGCAGCTGCGACTGCGGGATCCCTTTTATCACTGCGCTTTCGATGCGGACTGGTCTTTGCGGAACCGGACAAGCGCCCCCCACGCCGCAGTTCCGGAGGTCAGCGGCGGCCATATGGATTACGCCAACATGTTTGTCCATACCGCCGAACAGCTCGTTCCACCGGACAAATATTTCGCCAAGTATTCCGACTATTTCGCCCAACTCACCAACGGCACCCGCACCGCGCGCCAGCTCTGCCCCACCCACCCGGAAGTGGCTGCTATCGCAATCGATTATGTCCGACAGGTCTTGCAGAAAAACCCCGACACCGAACTGATCAGTATCTCCAAAAACGACAACACCACAGTCTGCCACTGCGAGCGTTGTTCAAAACTGCGAACCGAGGAGGGATCAGATATGGCCAATCAACTGGTCCTCGTCAACCGCGTCGCCGAAGCGATCGAATCCGACTACCCCAAAGTCACCATAGACACCTTGGCGTATCTGGAAACCATCCGCGTTCCTAAGACCATTCGTCCCCGCAAAAATGTGGCGATCCGACTGTGCAATGACAACGTGGGCGCATGGCGGCAACCCTTCACTCCAGCAGCCCAATGCGACGTGGCCCGACTGGTAAAGGCCTGGAGCGAGGTGCACAACCGCATCTACATCTGGGATTACAACGTCAACTTCAGCCATTACCTGGCACCCATGCCCAACCTGGACATCATCGCCTCGAACATCCGCTTCTGGGTCACCAACCATGCCGAAGGCGTCATGCTTCAGGGCGGTTATCAGGGGCCTGCGGAACGGGATGAGCTCAAGAGCTGGGTTGCCAGCAAGCTGCTCTGGAACCCGGCTTTAGACGAGAAGGCCCTGACCAAGGACTTCATTTGGGGGCACTATGGCAAAGCCGCCCAGCCCCTCGAGGACTACGAAAAGCTTCTGGACCAAATGCGTTCCCAGTTCGCCACCGAAATGGACAAACCGGCGGGAGGTATTCACTACCACATGGACGCCCCATTCCTGACCCGGGAATTCGCCATGCGGGCCACGGAGCTCTTTGCAAAGGCCCGCGCTCTGGCCGAAGGGGACCCCCAGCTCATCCGCCGGGTGGACCGGGCCCGCTTGCCTCTGCTCTACCTGCAGTGCGCCCGCGGCCCCGGATTCACCGATGCAAACTATGGAAGCGTGGTGAAGGAGTTCGAACGCATCGCGCGAATCGAAAACGTGCGGCATCTGGCGGAGCACGGTCAAGGCTTCGAGGAAAAACTCGAACACTACAGGAAGCAAGACACGGGCCCCAAACGCCTGCGCTATGCTCTGCTCGCAGTGGCCGCAGCCGCAGGACTTGGCATCGGACTATTCCGACGTTCCCGTAATAAAACTGCGCTCTGACCGGCACCTGCCTATTCGAGTCCAATTCCGAACCCAATGTTGTCCAACGCCACCGATGAAAAATCTCCGTGTCTTGCCCCTGACGATAGCAGCAATATTGCCGCTTGCATGTTGGGTGCTCTTCTCTGGTTGCGCCACTAAGCACCCCGCAACCGTTCAATCCGGTCCTTGGAACCTTCCGCAGCTCGAGCAGTCTCCGGTGACCGAATGGGGGGCCCGCACCGGTCTGGTGCAGGAGGTCTTCTATCAGGGAGAGCCCTTCGCTGGAAAACCCACCCGGATCTTTGCCTATCTTGCGCGTCCGGCGGGCCGGGGCCCATTTCCAGCGATGGTGCTGGTGCACGGCGGGGGCGGGAAGGCTTTCCGAAACTGGGCCCAACACTGGGCCGACCGCGGCTATGTGGCCATCGCCATGGACACCGCAGGCGCAGGCCCCAACGGCCACCTTCCTGACGGCGGACCAGACCAGAGCGACGAACTCAAATTCCGCGACTTCTCCCCAGCCGAAATCCCCCAGATGTGGACCTACCATGCGGTGGCCGCAGTGATTCGCGCCCATTCACTCCTACGATCCCTCCCTGAAGTGGACCGGGATCGCATCGGCCTGACCGGCATCAGTTGGGGCGGCTATCTGGCCTGCATCGTCGCGGGTATCGATCACCGCTTCAAGGTGGCTGTGCCGGTCTACGGTTGCGGTTTTCTGGGAGACAACAGCTACTGGACCGATAAATCCCTTGCCGCAATGCGGCCCGCGGCGCGGCACCTCTGGCTGGCCACCTTCGATCCTTCAAACTATGTCGGCGGAACCCGCTGCCCCATCCTGTTTCTGGATGGTTCAAACGACTTCGCCTATCCCCTCGACAGCCTTAAGAAAACCAGCAACCTGGTCCAACACTCCTATAGTCACACCAGCATCATCCTCAACCTGCCTCATGGTCATATCTGGGATTTCGGCGAGGTGGACGCCTTTGTGGACACCGCGTTGCGCGGCCTCCTGCCACTCCCGGAACCGGGCCCGGTCACACTCCGCGATGGGATGGTCTCTGCCCCTGTCCAAGGAACAAGCGGGGTCAAAAAGGCCGAACTGATTTACACCGCGGATACGGGAGTTTGGCAGAAGCGCGCATGGAGAGCCGTTCCAGCCCTGCTGACGGGAGGCACCATCTCAGCTCGCCTTCCTGATCAGCGCCCGCTAAGCTTTTACATTTGCCTCACAGACGAACGAGGCCTGCGCACAAGCACAACGGTGCAAGAGTCACTCCAAACGAAACCCTAACCACATTTGAAAAAGGGAACCGCGCAGTCCTCAGAAGTTTCTTTCGGATGCTTGGTTTCTTGATGGTTCAAAATCAAAAACCGACGTAATTCAGAAAAATTCGGGAAACTGTTCTGATAGCCTCAGCCCCTCCAACGCCATTCCCGACCCCATCCGTGTACAAACAAAAAGCCGGATAACAAGTCCGGCTTTTTACACACGGCGCTGAGAACGCAACGCCTTCTAACGCCCCCACCATAGCCACACACAAGCCCCTTACAAAGTCACCAGAACTGGGGACACCATCGGCGCGTCCCGGCCGTGCGCCTTGGCCATCCATTCAATTCTATGCACGCACCATCCCCTTGCGCGCCATGACCACGCCTTTCAATCGCTTGTTGGGGTTCGGCGATTGATCCAGCAGGGCGCTGGATTGACAGGCTGAACCGACCAGACTTCCCCTCCTAAAGCCGGTGTGCCCCGCCCCAAACCAGCGGAGGCCCGGCAGCGCGCTATCCGGAACAAATCCCGACCGCCGCGCAGCGCTGCTTTCTTGATTCCCCTCGCACAGAATACAGCCGAAAAAGCGACAATTGAAAACCTTGACCTGGATGGAAACACCCACTTACAGTTCCATCAAAATCCCGTCACAATGTCTGAATCAGTCACGAATCAACCGCGTCGCATGAAAGGATTGCTTCCCGACCCTCAAGCCTCCCGCTCCGATGGCTCCATCAACGAGAGGGCTTTCACTTTGATAGAACTGCTGGTAGTGATTGCGGTCATTGCCATTCTTGCTTCCTTGCTGCTCCCGGCGCTCTCGGCCTCCAAGCGGAAGGCTTTGGAAGTCAATTGCGTCAACAACCTCAAGCAAATCAGCGTCTGCGGCTTCATGTATGTTCAGGATACGCGCAAACTTATTTCGTATTACCCATATGATCCAACCTATGTGTCCACCCTTTGGATGGGCAGCCTGATCCAGTATCAGTCCTCGGTGACCAAGGTGCGCTACTGCCCAGCGGCCCCGACCAACACGACAACCACAGGTGTGGGCAGTGCCGATGTGGCCTGGCTATGGGGTTCAACACCGCCAATGCGCGGCAGTTACGCCCTCAACGGATGGCTCTATGATTCTAGCGATCCGTATGGGACGCCGACCCAATTCGGGTTTGGCACGGAAAACGGGGTCCAAAAACCCGCTCAAACTCCCTTTTTCGGAGATGCCATCTGGGTCGATGCCTGGGCGGAGGCTCAGGATCCTCCCGCCCTGAACCTTTATGCCGGGAATGTGGGCAGCGGAGCCATTGGCGGAGGCATGGGGCGCTGGAGCATCGCCCGGCACAGCACTCCAATCAGGCAAAGTGCGCGGAGCACCAGCGGCGGAGGGATGAGCGGCGCAATCAATCTGGGCTATTTCGACGGGCACGTGGAAGTGGTGAAACTCTTTAATTTATGGAATCAGTATTGGCACCGTAACTATGTCCCCCCGGCCTCCATTCCAGCGCCCCAGTGACCCGCTGCATACCCGACACGATACGTTGCGAAATGAAGGAATGCGCAAGACATAGAATCCCCCCCGAAAACAAAGGAAACCTGCGGTTCCGAACCAAAACGGACTGCAGTGAACGTCTTTGACCACGACATCCAAATCCATTTCAAAAGCCATTTCCTTGCCCGGGGCCAAATCGCCGACAGTGCTTGGCAATGCAATAAAACCGCCCCGACCGGCAGAGGGATTTTTCGGCAGACAACTTCTTCACCTTGTGGTTTCACATCGGATTCAAGCCTGGAAACCAATCCAAGGCGGCGCTTCTGCCGCGCACGACAACGAAAGTGATTCTCGAATCCCTGCCAGCACTCCCTTCTGCGGCTCCGCAATTCGGTGGTTGAAGATATAATGATTGCCGAAGGTTGTTTCGGCGACATGAAGGGCGGATTGGCAATAATGAGGTCGGCAAAGTTTTTCCGGCGTCGTCGGTGAGGGTATCGGATTCTTAAATGCGCGGATCGCGCAAAAGCTGAGGCGCGAGACAACTACGACGCTGGCGTGGATTGGAGAACAGCTCCGGCGTATGCCAACGATCCCGATGCGTTCAACAAGGTGTGGCGCCAGGCCAAGGCACAGGCGGCAAAAATCTGATACCGCTTGTGCAGCGCGCCCACCCCGGGCGCAGAAACCACCGCTCGCATAAAGGCCTAAGGATTAGCCATGCGAATCTCTCAGCTCCATCCCATGACCCCGAAGGGGCGGGGTGCTGCGCCGGTTTTCTATAGACAGGTCGATCCTCCGGAGCTTTGAAGACAAGAAGGAAGGCGGAAACCTGAGATGTGAGATTGGTGACGCCCAGTAGCGATCCGATTTTCTAACGGCGCTCTATGATCGCCGTTGTTGTGTTTGGTGTTCGGAGTTCATAGACCGCCGCTAAAACACAATGAGCTAACAGGCGTCAAGTGCATATGCCCATTCCTCAATCCTCCGCCAGACGTGCTTCATACGGTGAAATCTATTTGCGGTCGGGCATGTGCAATTTTTTGATGCCGGCGGCGAGACTCTTTAATTCCTTGGGCGGCAGATTATGACCACGCGTGGCGCAAAAAAGACCGGCAAGGCTTGCTGGAGAATAACATTGCCCGCCACATCCTCGGGGATTTCTCGACGTTGAATCGACGTCTCGTCAATTAGCGCCAACCTGTCTGCGGGCGTCAGGTCAAAAAAATCAGACAAACGCTCCAGCACATCCGCATCGCCGGGCGGTGGGTTCACGCCGCGCTCCACTTTGCCCCAGCTGCTCGCAGAATTCACGCAAGCTAAGGCGTTTCTGGATGCGCATGGATTTGACAGTTTCGGTGAGCTTATCCCCCAAATTCGGACCACCGGCTAAGTGAGACTTTTTGGTGTCTGATGGAATTCAGCCTAGGAAGGCGGCAGAGAAACAGACAACCAAATGAGAGCGGAACGACAGCGACATTAATCGGCCTTCAAGGCCAAAGTAGGATTAGAAGCGCTGACAGGAGTCAAGACGGTGGCGGAGATTGCGCGGGAGTATCAGGTGCATCCGACACAGGTCAGCCAGTGGAAGCGGGCGATCTTGGATCGCAAGCCCGAAGTGTTTGAACACGGAACCGCGGCGCAAGCTCAGTCCTTCGAACGTGAAGTCGCCCGACTGGAGCAGAAGGTGGGACAACTGACGATGGAGCTGGACTGGCTTAAAAAAAGTCCGGACAACTGGGGCTGTAAGTGGTCAACGCCTGGAGTTGGTGTCTCCTGCGGCCGGTCTGAGTGTGCTGCAGCAGTGCGTCCTTTTGGGGGTTAGCCGCAGCGGCTACTACTACGCGCCATGTCCCGAAAGTCCCGAAAACCTGCGCTTGATGCGCCGACTCGACGAGTTGCATTTGAAGCATCCGGTGTATGGACGCCCCCGCCTGACAGCGACCTTGCAGCGGAAAGGCTGGCCGGTGAAGGAGAAGCGCGTTGGGCGGTTGATGAAGGTGATGGATCTGAACGCGATCTATTGCAAACCTGGGACGAGTGCGCCCCAGCCGGGACACGAGATCTAACCTTATTTATTGAGGAGGAAGGCGATTACGGGTCCCAACCAGGTTTGGTGTGCAGACATCACCTCTATCCCGATAAAGCAAGGGTTCATGTATCTGATGGCGGTGATGGATTGGTGGAGTCGCCATGTGCTGGCGTGGGAATTGAGCAACACGCTGGAGGCGGCTTTCTGTTTCCAGGCTTGGCAAGTGGCGCTGGCCAGAGGAACCCAACCCCCACTGATTTCCAACACCGATAAGGGCAGTTCACCTCCCCCGAGTATGTCGGGGCCGTGGATGGACAACCGGTTTGGGAAACGGTTGTGGCGGAGCCTGAGGTATGAGGACATCTACCTGCGAGAGTATGAAAACGGACTGGCATTGCGCCGGGGCGTTGGGATCTGGTTTGGTAATTACAACGATTGGCGGCCTCACCAAGCAGTGGGCCACGCCACGCCTTCTGAGGTGTATAACGCACCTGAATCACATGCTGATCGGTTTTGGCGCCAAAAAACTTGCGCACCCCAGGCAACAACCGGTAGAGTCTGTCTCAGGAGGAGTTTCAGTTTTTTTCGCAGGGTTAAAATCAAGGAAAAACACCTCGACGCACCAAAAAATCACGCTGCTTTCATTTCCTCATTCGTGAGGGGAAATAATTTCAGTTGGTCAGGGCTCAGAAGCTGAGAGCCTCGTTAGGAATTGAATACAGGTGGGAATTTCCAGGCCCGGTCGGGCACGGAAGGGAGAACTCAAACCGGCGTTGCGCATTGAAAGGGGAAAGCATGAACAGTTTCAATACCAAGCTTAACAACCAGCGCGCCGGGCAAACCCGGGGACTGGAGACAAACCGGCAGGAATTGAAAACCCTCCCTCATTGTGTCTCGGATGATCTTCGAGGACTGCGAAGCCTCAAGTGGTGCAGCCGAATCCTTGCGGAAAAGTGCGGCGACTGTTTGGACTTGACGCCTCGGGATTATACCGACGAATTGCGCACCAGATGCCTGGAAATGAGCGGAATGAGCGGGGGCCTGGTTCAGCCAACCCGAGCAGTGCCCGCGCCGATGAATCTGGAAGGGATGTCTCTTTGCGCCTTGGTTCAAAAGATAACTAGGGACTTGAGTATGCCGAAGCCCAAGCGCTACCCCCGCTTTGAAATCGAGGAGGGAATCCGGGTGACCGGAGATAGTGGGCTGCTGAAAACGGCACTGGGGAATCTGGAGGAAAGCGCCTGTGACCCTCCCGAAACACGGTCCGACGCGTTTCACCGGTCCGGCCGTGAAAAGCCACAAGGTAAGCCGCAGGCTCTCTTGATTGGCGGCAATGGGATCGGATTCGACATGAGTTATTCCTGCAAGTTGTTCGCGTCCTTTGGGCGCCTGAATGCCGTGCGGGATTTTTTCGGCCTTGGTAGTGAACCGGCTCCAACAGCGCGCTTTCTCCAGCGCCACGGCGGCCGGATTTGGGCTGAGGCATTACCCGCCACAGGGGCTGTTGTTTATCTCACGCCGCCCAAGGAGCCGAAAAACGAAATCAAAGCCGTGCCACGGCGCAAATAAAAGCCCCACGGTAAAAGGCAATGGGAATGAAAACAAAACTTCGTGTCCTGCTGGTGGAAGACTCCGAAAACGACGCGGAACTGCTCCTGCGCCAGCTGCGGCAGGGCGGCTTTGATCCGGTCAGCCTTAGGGTGGAAACAGCCGCAGACCTGACCAGCGCTTTGCGGGACGAGTGGGACATCATCCTGAGCGACTACCTGCTGCCGGAGTTTGACGGACTGACGGCGCTCAGATCCGTACATGCCACCGGCAGAGACCTGCCATTCATCCTGATCTCTGGTGCGGTAGGGGAGGAACTGGCCGTGATGGCAATGAAAGCCGGCGCGCATGATTTTCTTCTTAAGCACCAACTTTCCCGCCTTGCTCCGGCGGTGGAGCGCGAACTGCGCGACGCCATGGTCCGCAAGCAGCGCCAGCAGGCAGCCAAGGACCTGCAAAAGGAACGGGATGAACTGGAAAAACGGGTCCGAGAGCGCACCGCGGAGTTGTCAGGTCTGAACCGTGACCTGGAGGAACAAATCCGGCAGCGCCAGGCCGCCGAGCTGGCCCGCCGCAAACTGCTCCACCAGTTGGGTCTGGCCGAGGAGCGGGAACGCAGCCGCATCGCCCGCGAGCTGCACGACCAACTCGGGCAGGAACTCACAGCGGTGAAACTCCATCTTCATCTTTTGGAACAGCGCAACACCGACAGGCCGGAGGAACTGGCAGCCATCAGGCAAATCGCCGGCATGACCGACGGACTGATGCGCACCACGCAGCGGCTGGCCTGGGAGTTGAGACCGGGGGTTCTTGATGCCTTGGGGCTGACACTGTCGCTCAAAAACCTCACCGCAGAGTGGTCTGCAAAAAACAACATCCCGGTGAGCCTGAAATTGCCTCCCCTCCCCGCCCAGCGTTTGCCCCTTGAGCTTGAAACCATTTCCTATCGCCTGGCCCAGGAAGCCCTGACCAACATCTCCCGACACGCCAAAGCCAACACCGTGCGGATCCAACTCGAGCTATCCGGTGACGAGCTTTGCTTGGAAGTTCGCGACGACGGCTGCGGATTCGAACCCGACGCCATTCTCCGCACCTCTGACCCGCGAGACCGGCTGGGTTTGCTGGGGATGCAGGAACGCGTCAACCTCATCGGCGGCAGATTGACAATCCACTCATCGCCCGGCCAAGGGACCGTGGTCTCGGCCCGGCTGCCGGTGACTGACTCCCAGGGAACCACTCAAGTGGAAGCGGGCTGAGCCAAATCCCAGCACTCAACGCGGGGGCGCAAGGCCGACAAACAAATAGCCCAGCCTCCCATAGAGCATCCTGCGCCCCGGATGCCGACATGCTTTCTTTCCGCACCCGTGTTTTCCTGCTTCCCTGTTTCGTCTGTTCGCTGCTACTTTTCCCCATGCGCATTTTGTCCGGCATCCAGCCCTCAGGCACACTGCATCTCGGAAATTATTTCGGGATGATGCGGCCCGCCATCGAACTGCAAAACCAGGGCGAGGCCTTCTATTTCATCGCCGATTACCATTCGATGACATCGCTCTTCGACGCCGCGCAGCGACGCAAGAACACGCTTGATGTGGCGCTGGACTTTCTGGCGTGCGGACTGGACCCCAAGAAATCGGTCTTTTTCCGCCAGTCGGATGTGCCGGAGGTGACGGAACTTGCCTGGCTGCTCTCGACCGTCACGCCCATGGGCCTGCTGGAGCGCTGCCACAGTTTCAAGGACAAGTCCGCCAAGGGCATTCCGATCAACCACGGCCTGTTCGCCTATCCGGTCCTCATGGCGGCGGACATTTTGATTTACGACTCGAACCTCGTCCCGGTCGGCCAAGACCAGAAGCAGCACGTGGAGGTCACCCGCGACGTGGCCATCAAATTCAACGAGATCTACGGTCCCACTTTTGTGGTTCCCGAACCGCGCATACGGGAGGAAGTCGCCAAAGTGCCCGGCACCGACGGGGAAAAAATGAGCAAAAGCTACGGCAACACCATCGACCTGTTCGGCGAGGAAAAGGCGCTGCGCAAGAAAATCATGGGCATCCTCATGGACAGCCGGACTCCGGCCGAGCCGAAACCCGATGCGGATAAAAATCTGGCCGTCCAACTGCTTCGCCTAGTCGCTCCGCCCGCCGTGGCGGCGGAGTTGGAGGAGCGCTTGCGAGCCGGCGGATTGGGCTATGGCGATTTGAAGAAGGCTCTGTTTGAAAACTATTGGAACACGTTTGCCGAGGCGCGTACCCGGCGGGCCGGGTTGGCCGCCAACTTGGACTATGTCAATCAGGTCCTTGCGGACGGAGCAATCAGGGCCCGGATACTGGCCCAAACGGTTTTGAAACGGGCCCGCAAGGCCGCCGGGCTGGAATGATCCGGGTGAAACCAACTCCTCAAACCGATTCCAACACCTCACCCGGCAGGGATAAGTTTGGTCAGCGTGAATGCTGCAGAAACCACTCGAAGAGCGCCGGGTTGGAGTAGGTTTGGGTCCAACTGTCATGCTGAGCTTCGGGATAAACCGTGAGCTTCACCTCCCTCACACCCTTGTTTTTCAACATCCCCACCATGCGCTCGGATTCCCCGACCGGGACGACCGGGTCTTTGGCCCCATGAAAAGCCCAGATAGGCAGAGAGACTAGGCTGGCTTTGTCGGCCAGCAACGGGGTGATCCATTCTCCGCCACCGCAGATTGGGGCGATGGCGGCAAAACGCTCAGGATGGCTTAAGCCCAAGCTCCACGTGCCAAACCCGCCCATGCTCAGGCCGGTCAGGTAAACCCGGTGCGCATCGACGGCATATTTGCACTCAATTTCCTCCAACAGGGCGAGCAGCAAGTCGTTGGACCAGATCTTGCCCTCCGGACATTGGGGCGAAACCAGAATAAAAGGGAAACTGGCGTCGGCCGCGGCAATCTTTGGCGGACCATGCCGGGCGACACGCTGCAAATCCGAGCCCCGTTCGCCGGCGCCATGCAAAAAGAGAATGAAAGGCCAGCGCTTCGCGGAATCCGCGCCGTAGCCGGCCGGCAGAAACAGCAGATATTGGGCGGCGAGCACCTGTTTGCGTTCGAGGGAGAAGTGCCGGGCGACTTGGCCGGGCATCGTGGCGGCGGTCTGTTTCATACCAGTGCAGGCAGGCAATCCAAGCAGGGACAGCAGGAGCAAAAACGGCTTGAGGTTTCGCATGGGTCACATGATTTTAAGCTTCGGCAAGTCTTGGGAATCCACCAAGCCCACCGGCTCCCGCTTGGCGTTGACAACAACAAGATCGTCGATATTCCGTTCGTTGAAAATTTTCAGGGCCTCCGCCGCCAGGGCGTCCTGACGGATGCAAATCGGGTTGACGGTCATCACCCTCTTCAACGGCTGCGCCAGCAGATCCGACTCGGTGGCCATGTGGCGGCGGAAATCACCGTCAGTAAAGACGCCGGTGAGTTTGCCTCGTGAATTGACCACGCTTAGGCTGCCGGAGCGGGAGCGGGTCATTACCATCAATGCGTCCTTGACGGACAAGGTTTCCGGCGCGACGGCGTTGCGATTGCCGGTGCGCATGATGTCGCCAACCCGCAGCAGAAGGGCGCGACCGATGGCGCCGGAGGGGTGGAACTTGGCAAAGTCGCCCTGCTTGAATCCGCGCGCCTGCAGCACCGCCATCGCCAAGGCATCGCCCATGACGAGGGTGGCCGTGGTGCTTGCGGTGGGGGCCAGATTGAAGGGGCACGCCTCGCGGGGCACTTTCACGCTCAGTGAAATCTCACTGTGCTTGGCCAGAGAAGATTTGAGGTCGCCGGTAAGCGAAATGAGGGTGACGGAAAAACGCTTCAAGGCCGGAAGCAAGTTGAGCAATTCCTCCGACTCGCCCGAGTAACTCAAGGCCAGAACCACGTCGCCGTCGCTGACCAATCCCAGGTCGCCATGCAGGGCGTCGACGCTATTTAAGACCACGCTGGTCGACCCGGTGCTGGTGAGGGTGGCGGCGATTTTGCGGCCGATGTTGCCGGATTTGCCGACACCCACCACCACGATTTTACCGCGCCGCCCGAGCGCCGCCACGATGGCGCAGACTGCCTGATCAAAGCCCCCATCCAGCTGAGCCCGCACCGCCTTGATTGCGGCCAGCTCAATATCAAAGACTTGGCGGGCGTGTTTGATGGAATTCATCACGTCGAGAATGGGCCGAAGGGTCGTTGATTTCAACCGGTTTTCCGAAGATGCCTGCGACCGGACGACTCACCATAGAAATGACTTCTGCTCGTCGAGCTGGGCTCCATCCTCGGAGATGGTGGCGCGCCAGGCGGTGACCTCGCCGAATTTCCGGAACTCCTCGCCGGTCATCGGCAAGGAAACCCAATGGCTGAAGAAGCCGGGCTTGACCTCGGTTTCCAGAACCATCTGGGTGGGCAGCTGTCCATTGGCCGTGCCGCGCAATTCCAACCGAAGCTTCAGCGGAGCGCGGGCAGGGCCTCGGGCCTTCCACCAGACGTCGAACCGGAGGCCCGAGCGGCGTTCCGGATGCTCCCGAAGAATCGCCTGATATGCGTCGCGCTCAAAGAGGCTGGGGGAAAGCGTGTGCTTGCCATTGAGATCTAGAAATTGAGGAAGAACCTTGAGCACCCGGGCACTCGCCGCCACCGCCGGAAAGGCCGCCGCAGTCAAGGCACAGAACAAACATAGGAAAAAGGATCGGCGCACGTCGGCCAATTTACCGGCTGCCGTTTCAAACTCAACAGGTTTTCTCCGCAAACACTCCAGCCTTGCGCCGCCCCAACGCCTGACCGAGCCTCACCCAAGTATGACCAAACCCCATCCCCCACGGGATCTGCAAATCGTCCGCGCCTCGACGGAGGACATCCCCGCTGTGGCGGCCCTGGCCGGCGTTATTTGGCGGGCGCATTATCCAGGCATTATTTCCCCGGCCCAGATCGAGTTCATGCTGGAAAAGATGTATGCTGCGGCCGTCCTGAAGGAAGAACTCACCCATAGAAAAATCCATTTTGAAAGGTTGTTGGCCGGCCGCGAATTCATCGGATTCGCCGCCTGGGGCCCGGGGCCGGCTCACCACATAGGCAGGCTGCACAAACTCTATCTGCATCCAGACTGGCATGGCCGCGGACTGGGCAGCCGGTTGCTGCAACACTGCCAGGATGAGGCCCGGCGCAGCGGGATGCGGCAACTTATTCTCACGGTAAACAAACGGAATACAAAGGGGATTGCCGCCTACACGCGCAACGGCTTTGAGGTGACCGCTGGCGTGGTCACAGATTTCGGAGGCGGTTTCCTGTTGGACGACTTCGTGATGGCCAAAGATCTGGGAGCCTCTGTCAGGCAATAAGAAGCCATGGCCCCGGATGAAAAGCGGATTTCTTCCGGAGTGGAAGCTGATCCGGCTTGATTCATCACACATCCCCGTGCGGCATGCAACCAGGCACCCAGCGTCCGGTGAACGCGCCGGATGACCCGCGACTCCTGCAACGACCGATACCAAGACGCTGTCGGAAAAGCATTTCAATGACTGAATCCGGAGCTGCGCCCAATTCCCCGGTTACGCCCCCTATTCGTCAGGTCAGTCGAGCGTCTGCCGGTAGCGTTTGATCCCCAGCGCCACCATCCCCAGAGCGAAGAGGGCAATGGGCCAGAGATCCCGAGCAATCTCGGAGAGGCCGTTGCCTTTGAGTAAAATCCCGCGAACCACCCGCAGAAAATGGGTCAGCGGGAGGACTTCGCCGATCCGCTGGGCCCAAAGCGGCATACCGCGGAAGGGGAACATGTAGCCGGAAAGGAGCAGGGAGGGCAGGAAGAAGAAGAAGGCCATTTGCACGGCCTGCAGCTGGTTTTTGGCCACCGTGGAAAACATGATGCCTACGGCCAGATTGGCGGTGATGAAAAGCAATACCAGGGACAAAAGGAGGGGCACGCTGCCCACTATCGGCACATGAAAGAGGTATTTGGAGGCCAGCAGGATGAGAAAAACCTGGACATAACCGACGGCGATATAAGGAACAATCTTGCCCAGGATGACCTCTCCGGGATGAACCGGGGTGGAGAGCAGATTTTCCATTGTTCCCCGCTCGCGCTCCCGGGTGATGGCTAGCGCTGTGATCATAACCATCGTCATCGTGAGCATCACTCCCATCAGGCCTGGGACAATGTTGTATTGGGTGATATTCTCTGGATTGTAATGGGGATGGGTGACCAGGCGGAACGGGGCGGGAGAGGGGCGCAATCGGTTCAAGGGCCCGGTCAGATCACGATTCAATACGCTCTGGGTGAGGGAGTTGATGGCTGAAATCGCAAAGCCCACCGCCGAGGGATCGGTCGCATCGGCCTCAAGCAGCAGCTCGGGTTGTTCACCGCGCAGAAGTTTGCGCGAAAAATCCACCGGGATATGCACGGCGAACTGCACGGAGCCCTGCGCAAGCATGCGCTGGATTTCCCCCTCGTTGCGAGGCTCCCGCACGATGTCGAAGTAGCTGCTGTTGCGCAAAGCCCAAACCAGGGTGCGCGAAAAAACACTGTTATCCGCCGAATACACCGCCGTGGGCAAATGCTTCGGATCCGAATTGATCGCAAACCCGAAGAGGATCAGCTGGATCATAGGAATCCCGATCATCATGGCGAAGGTGACGCGGTCACGGCGCATCTGGATGAACTCCTTGGAGACCATGGCCCAGAAGCGGCGCGGGTTAAACTCGCGGATTTTCACACGAAATTGTCCTTGGCCGCATCCATAAGGCTGATGAACACATCCTCCAAACCGGGTTCGATTTCTTCCCAGCGGTGGCCCGGGGTCATGACGGGCATGAGGCTGGAGCGCAACCGTGCGGCATCCCGCCCGCTGACATGCAAGGTGGCGCCGAAAGCGACAACCTGCTCCACAGCCGGCAGGGCGCGCAAGTGCTCGGCTAGTGCCGGCAGATCCGGCCCGGCCACCTGCCAGGTGCTTAACCCGCCCGCCGCCACCACTTCCCCCACCGTGCCTCGGGCCAGCAGACGTCCATACGCAATATAGGCAAGCCGGTGGCACCGCTCCGCCTCGTCCATATAATGGGTGGTCACCAAAGCCGTGAGCCCCGAGGCGGCCAGTTGGTGGATCTGCTCCCAAAACTCCCGGCGGGCCTTGGGATCAACCCCCGCCGTCGGCTCGTCCAGCAGGAGCAATTGAGGTTCATGAATCAGGCAGGCGGACAAGGCCAACCGCTGCTTCCACCCTCCAGATAAGGATCCGGCCATCTGTCGGCGCCGGGCCGTCATGCCGAGGCGCTCCAGACTTTTTTCCACCGCCTCTTTGCGCCGGGACACACCGTAAATGCGCGCGATAAAATCAAGATTCTCCTCCAGCGTCAGGTCCTCGTAAAAACTGAACCTCTGGGTCATGTAGCCGACCTGTTTCTTAATCTTGGCCGCCTCCGTCCGGATATCCAATCCCAGGCAGCGGCCACTGCCGCCGTCCGGTATAAGCAGGCCGCAAAGCATGCGCAGGAAGGTGGTCTTGCCGCTCCCGTTCGGACCGAGAAACCCATAAATCTCGCCGCGTCGCACCTGCATCGGAATATTGTCCACCACCGTGCGCCCGCCAAAGCGCTTGCTGATGCCCTCGACATCAATGACCAGTGGGGAATCCATTTCAGAGGTGGCTGAAGCAAAAATGTCCGCAGCCGGAAAATCCGGTCTTGAAACCTGCAAGAATGATTTTGCATCCCGTGCCTGCGGACCAACCAGCTTTTCGGTTCTTGGGGAGGGCGTTCATTTCAGTTCCACATCCAACGGCTGGCCGGGATGCAAGGCCACCTCCCCCGGGGAAAAACGGGCTTCGACCATAAAAACGAGCTTGGCCCGGTTCTCGCGGTTGTAAAGCATCGGTGGCGTAAACTCCGCCTCATTGGAGATATAACTCACCGTGGCGGAATAAACCCGTCCCTCGCCGTCGCAGCGCAGCTGAACACTCTGTCCCGACTTGACCCTGGACATCTGGGGTTCAGGCACGAAAAAGCGCGCCTTCAGATTGCCGGGCGGCAAAAGAACCACCACCGGCCGGCCGGGTTCAACCCACTCGCCCTGGCGATAAAGAGTGTCGTGGACCGCGGAGGCGGCCGGGGCCATCTGGCGCTTTTGATCCAGCGCCCAACGGGCCTTGGCAACGGCGGCGGCCTGAGCTTCCACGTTGGCTTGCCCGGCTCGCAGCTCATCCTCACGCGCACCGAGCTTGGCCGTTTCAATATCGGCCGTAAGCTGGGAAACCTGGGCCAGATTGGCGTCGCGGACGCCGCGGGCAGAGTCGAGTTCCTCGGCGGAGATGACCTCCGGGCCGCCCCTGAGTTTTTCCCGGCGGGCAAACTCGGATTGCGCCGTGGCTAGGCTGGACCGAGCCCGCTCCAGTTGGGCTTGCAAAGACGCAATCTCGGTTGGACGCCGCCCCTTGGTCAGATTGTCCAACTGGGCTTGGGATTGGATGAGGTTTTTCTCCGCCTGTCGGAGTGAGGCTGCCTCGGACTCGTGCTCCAGTTCAAAGAGCAATTGGCCCGAAGAAACATGATCCCCGCGCGCCACGGCCAGATTGGTCAGAGCCCCGCCTAGAGGTGCTGCGACATAGATGTATTCGCCTTCCACATAGCCTTGGAATTGGCCGGGATGCTGGCCTCCGCAGCCAGAAAAAAAAAGCGACGCCAGTCCGGCGGCGATGCAGGTGAAAATCCGGTGTTTAGTCATCCAGTTTTATGCCACCTTGCGGGGCATGGGTGGAGGAAAACAGAAAAGAGTTGACCCGTCAAACATCTGTTTCAATTATACGTTTGAAACATGAGCTTGAGGATCACCTCACCCAACACTTCCGCAAGAGGGGGCCCAACCCGGCAGCAGTTGCTGGAGTCAGCGGGGGCGGTGTTTGCCGAGACTGGATTCCGCCACGCCACCCTGCGGGAAATCTGCGCGCGCGCCGGGGCGAACATCGCGGCGGTGAACTACCATTTCGGCGACAAGGAAACCCTCTACTCCGAAGTGCTGCATTTCGCCCAGACCCAGGCTGTCGAAAAATATCCCCCCCTGCTAGAGGTGGGCCAGGACGCCCCGGCCGACCAGAGGCTCAACGCCTTTGTCCGCTCGCTCCTCCTGCGCCTGCTCGATCAAGGACCGGTCGCCTGGCATGGCAAGTTGATGGCCCGGGAAATGATCGAACCCACCTCCGCCCTGGACGCCCTTGCCAAAGAACGGATTCAACCCATGGCGGAGCAGTTGCGCGGCATTGTCGCCGAACTGCTGCAATGTTCCCCGGAGCAGGATCTCGTGAGGCACTGCTTGCTGAGCGTCGTGAGCCAGTGCGTTTTCTATCATCACTGCCGCCCGATGCTCGCCCGGATCTTCCCGCAACAACACTTCGATGCCGGGTCGGTTGAAAAACTCGCGGCCCACATCATCCGCTTCTCGCTTGCCGCCATGCAAAATCTCACCGAGCCTGTCTCCTCGTACGGGTGCCCGCAAGAGTTCTCCGTGACTGAACCGATCCGTTGATTTTATGAAACCGATTTCTTTTGGAATGAGTGCCGCCGCACGCTGCGTCCTGACCGCTGTAGTTCTGGTCGACCTCGCCCTGAGTGGACCTGTCCGCGCCCAATCCGGCAATGCCGGCGCGAATGCAAGTGAAACCGGCTGGCTGCGACAGCCTCTGGCGGTGGTGGACTGCCTGAATCTGGCGCTGACCCAAAACGCCGACATCCTCAAAGCCAAGAGCGATCTGGAGGCGGCGCACGGCGTGGTGGTTCAAACCCGCGCGGTCGCCCTGCCCCATTTGAAGGCTACCGGCCAGTTCAAGGAGACCGATGGACGGGCCGTTGAAGGCTTTGCCAACTTCTCCTTGCCCAAGCAGGACTGGAACAGCGGACTGCAACTGGTCCAGACGGTTTACGACGGCGGCCGCATGACGGCGGCGATCCGCGCCGGCCGCGCCACCGCCAAGCAAGCCGTGGCACAATACCAAACCGTGATCGCCGACACACTTTTACGCGTGCGTCTGGCTTATTATGACGATCTCCTGGCCGCTCAGGAAATCGTGGTCAACGAGGCTTCGGTCAACCTGCTTCAAAAAGAATTGGACGACCAGAAGCACCGTTACGAAGCCGGCACGGTGCCGCGTTTCAATGTGCTCCGCGCCGAGGTGGCTGTGGCCAACCAGCGTCCGGCCTTGATCCGCGCCCACAATAACGACCGACTGGCCAAAAACAACCTGGCCAACCTGCTGGGCTATCATCTGCCGGCCGAGGTGTGGGAAGACCTGCCTCTGCGGCTGACCGATACTCTGGCAGCCACGCCGTATTCGGTGAAGTTGCCCGACGCACTCCAACGCGCCTTGGCCAACCGCAGCGAATTGGCCGCTTTGCGCAAAACCGCAGAACTGCAGCAACTCAACATCATTAATGCCCGGTCCGGCTACAAACCCACCTTGCAGGCCTTTGCCGGCTACGGCTGGTTTAACGCCCAATTCACCCAGCCAGTCACCCTTGATCACGACATTCACGGCTGGAATTTCGGCGGTCAACTCAGCTGGGACCTTTTTGACGGAATGTTGACCCGGGGCAAAGTCATCGAGGCCAAGGCGCATTACGAGCGCGCAAACATCGATGTGGACGACACGGGCCGCCGGATTGAGCTCGAGGTGCGCACGGCTTATTCCACGTTCAGCGAAGCCCGCGAGCTGCTCGACTCCCAACTCAAAGTACAGGAGCAGGCCGAGGAATCATTGCGCCTGGCCCGGGCCCGGGCGGAAGCGGGAACCGGCACCCAGCTCGACGTTCTAGACGCCCAAACCTCGCTCACCCAAGCCCGAACCACCCAAGTGCAGGCCCTGCACGATTACGCCACCGCCCGTGCCCGGCTCGAACGGGCCATGGGTGAGGATGTGACCGCCAGTGGCGCAAAATAAAAGCCCCTTCGCCCGGCGCGATATACCTCAACCGGATCCTGTGGCGGCGTTCTACGAAATCCCAAGTCCAATGATTCACCCGCAACCGGGCACTTCAACCAACCCCGGATTTTTCAGCGGCTCCCAAATGTGTTGTGTCGGGCGCAAACGGGCACGCACTCCGCCCCAAGCGCAGCAGGACAGGGTGTTATCCCTGTCGAAAAACGAACGTTTTTCCGACGATCCTTGATGAGCCGAAAGCCGGCTGCAGGATAAAGTTACTTTTGGTTACGGCTTGCCGGGTTTGAATTATGGTTCTATCCGTCGGGTGGCCGGTTTAACTTCAAAGGTTCCATCCCCGCCTAGTTGACGCCCAAAGCCGCCGCCGGCCAACCAAGCTCCTGCGCGGGCGTCCTGCTTGAGAAAAGCTTCCCAGAAAACCAGTGAACACTCACAAATCCGGTCTTCAAACACCCGCTCCCGTTCCGGCGTTCGACTGGCATAGCGTCCCGCAAACACCATGTGATCCGCCCCTTGCAGCGTGATAAGAAACTGGTCAGCGCCGGAAATATGATCGAAGGGCAATCGCCGCTCAGCCGCCCCCGTCCCGCCGATCGGACTTGCGTCCGCCGTCCCGGTCATGTGGAGAATGGGAATCCGGATTTTGCCGAAGGCCCGATCCAAAGCCGCTGGGGTCCTGATCGCAGGGAGGGGCGAACTCATTGCGATGGCCGCCTTAACACGCGGATCGGCAAAGCAAAGCCGCTCCCCTGAGGTGCCGAGGAACACCTGTCCGGCCACGCCCAAGGTGGTGAATGCGCCGAAAGAATGCCCCGCCAACCCCACCCGTGTCAGATCAAGCCGCCCCTTGAATCCGGAGTCGGACCGGTTGAGTTGTTCCAAACGGTCCAGAACGAAGCTGACATCCATGGGCCGGTTGGTGGCGTTGGCCGGGTTGGCTGCCGCGCGCCGCAACGCGGCCATTGCGCCCTGCATTCCACCGCTCTGCCACACGGCACTGTCACTGCCCGCATGCTGCAGATGAACAGAAATGTAACCGTGTCCGGCCCAGGCACGGCCAAGATACTCGTAACCTTCGCGCGAGCCTCCCAAGCCATGGGAAAAAAGCAGGACCGGCAACGGGCCTTTGCCGGCCTGCGGACTGTAAATCTTCACCGGAACCTTGCGATCACGAATCACGTCGATCCAATCAAAGCGGGTGATTTGAACAGGCCCGGTTTGAGCTGGCAGTTTATATTCAGCCGCAACAACCTCCACCGCCGCCTCAAGAAGGGGCATCAAGAGCAGGCAAGCCAGATACATCAGCCAAGCTGGGGATTTGAATCCGTTTGGAAATCGTTTCATGGGCCTGATGGCTGCCGGCATGTGGAGGCGTGCTGCAAAAAAACCTCGAAAACCGGTCATGTCTTCAGTCCCGGCTGATGGCCTCCGCGCCTTGAAAGCCATCCGGTCAATGATATTCCTGTATGGTCTTCACCGCGTAGCCGGACTTTTTAAGTGCGGCGATCCCAAGGGCGGCAGCCTTAGCGCCACTAAGAGTGGTCATGATCGGGGTTCCGGTGTAAACCGCCGTGGTCCGGATTTTGATTTCGTCCACGCGGGGAACGGCGCCGCTGGGCGTGTTGATCACCAGTTGCACTTCCTTGTTCTTAAGCAGGTCGATGACGTTGGGGCGTCCCTCAAGGAGTTTGAGGATGCGCTCCACCTTCAAACCGCTCCGTTCCAGAACGGAAGCGGTGCCGCTGGTAGCCACCAGTTCGAAACCCAGCCCGGCGAACAAACGGGCCACCTGGGCCACCTCGGGCTTGTGTGCGTCGCTCACGCTCAAGAACACCTTGCCCCCCAGCGGCAGGGGCGAGTTGGCTGCCATTTGCGATTTGGCGTAAGCCACCCCCAGATCGGGATCCAATCCCATGACCTCACCGGTGGAGCGCATCTCCGGAGAGAGCAAAATATCCTGCCCATGAAAGCGGTTGAAAGGAAAAACCGACTCCTTCACCGCCCAGTAGGCAGGCCAGATCTCCGACGTGAACCCCAGCTCCTTGAGCGTCTTGCCCGCCATCACCTTGGCGGCAAGCTTGGCCAGAGGAAATCCGATCGCCTTGCTGACGAAGGGCACTGTCCGCGATGCGCGCGGATTGACTTCAAGAACGTAAACGTCGTCACCCTTGACGGCATATTGCACATTCATCAAGCCGACAACCCTCAGTTCCCGGGCCATGGCGTGGGAGTATTCCCGGATGGTTTGAACGACCTTTTGCGAAAGTGTATGGGGAGGCAGCACCATTGCCGCATCCCCGGAATGCACGCCGGCAAACTCGATATGCTCCAACATTCCGCCCATCACCACCGTGCCCTCGGAGGGATTTTCGAACTGCCCCACATCGGCAATGCAATCCACATCCACCTCGGTGGCGTCCTCGAGGAATTTGTCCACCAGCACCGGCCGCTCGGGCGAGGCCTCCACAGCAAACCGCATGTAATGCTGCAGCTCGCTGTCGGAATAGACAATCTGCATGGCGCGCCCCCCCAGCACAAAACTCGGCCGGACCAGCACCGGATATCCCAGCCGTTTCGAGGCCACCAAGGCTTCCGACTCGTTGGTTGCCAGTCCGTTGGGCGGCTGCGGAATGTTCAGCTTGTTAAGCATCGCCGCAAAAAGCTTTCGGTCCTCCGCGATTTCTATGCTCTGAGGAGAGGTGCCGATGATGTTGACCCCGTTTTTCTGGAGGGCTAGGGCGAGATTCAAGGGCGTCTGGCCTCCAAACTGGGCGATGGCACCCCAGCACTTTTCTCGCTCGTAAATATGCAGCACGTCCTCGAGGGTCAGCGGCTCGAAAAACAACTTGTCGCTCGTGTCATAATCCGTCGAGACCGTCTCCGGATTCGAATTGACCATGATGGTCTCAAAACCGTCTTCCTTGAGGGCGAAGGCGGCATGAACACAGCAATAGTCAAACTCAATCCCCTGCCCGATCCGGTTGGGCCCGCCGCCCAAGATCATCACCTTTCTGGCGCTGTTGCCCTTCACCTCATCATCGCCCCGGTCGTAGGTGGAGTAGTAATAGGGGGTGTAGGCCTCGAATTCAGCGGCGCAGGTGTCCACTAGGCGGTAGCTGGGTATCAACCCGATCCTCTTGCGCTCTGCGCGCACCGCGTCCTCGGACTGACCGGTCAAATGGGCGATTTGGCGGTCGGAAAAACCCAGCGCTTTGGCTTTGGCTAATTGTTCAGCGTTCATTTGTAAAACCCCGCTAAGCAAACCGCAACGCGCCGCCGGTGTCGAGTTTGAAAACAGCGGATCTGCGCGCTCCATTTCGCGTCCAATCCCGGAACGGCTTGCCTTTGCCAACCGGGCACAAAGGCTCGCGTTGTTTTTCTGACGCCCGCCTTTGAACATGAGGGACTGAAAGAGAAGCGCCGCGCCGGCAGATCCGAATCCGCCGCGCCGCTGCGTTGACACTGCGGAGAACCGCTGCTACTGTGCGCGTTCTTTCAGATGGACTACAAAGACACATTGAACCTGCCGCGCACGGATTTCCCGATGAAAGCCGACCTCGTTGCGCGCGAGCCCGAACGCCTCAAGCAGTGGGAAAGCGGCGGCCTTTACCACCAGATCCAGAAGGCCCGGGCCGCGGCCGACGCCCCCTTGTTTGTCCTGCACGACGGCCCTCCCTTCGCCAACGGCGACGTCCATATAGGTACCGCCCTGAACAAGATTCTCAAGGACATCCTCGTTAAATACAAAACACTCCGCGGGTTCCAGGCCCCCTACATTCCGGGCTGGGATTGCCACGGGCTACCGATCGAATTCAAGGTGTCTCAGGAAATGCGCAAGGCGGGAGATACCTCGGCCGACCCGGCCGCCATCCGCACCGCCTGCCACTCCTATGCGCGCAAGTTCATCGACCTTCAGCGCTCCCAGTTCAAACGCCTGGGCGTGCTGGGCGACTGGGAAAACCCCTACTTGACGCTCAACAAGGAATACGAGGCCGACGAACTTCGGATGTTCGCAGACCTTGTCGCCAAGGGCTTTGTTTACCGCGGCAAAAAACCCGTCTACTGGAGCATCCCCTGCCACACCGCCTTGGCCGAGGCCGAGGTCGAATACGCCGATCACGTCAGCCAAAGCGTCTTTGTCAAATTTCCCGTGCTCGGCCAACCCTCCACTTTTCTAATCATCTGGACAACCACCCCATGGACCCTGCCGGCCAATCTGGCCGTGGCCTATAATTCCACCTTCAGCTATTCTCAGGTCCGGGTCGGTCAGGAACAGTATATCGTCTCAACCCGACTCCTCCCGCGCCTGGCTGAAAAGTGCGGCTGGTCGGAGTCGGAACTGGTCAAAAGCTTGGATGGCGGACACCTCGCTCAGCTCACCTGCCAGCACCCATTTTGTGCGCGCACCGCCAAACTACTCACCGGCGACAACTTCGTCACCGAAGACACCGGCACCGGCTTTGTCCACATCGCCCCGGGACACGGTCTGGACGACTACAATCTTGGCCGCCAAAACGGGCTGCCCATTTACTCGCCGGTGGATGACGAGGGCCGGCTGACCCACACCAATGAATTGCCAGTGGATCAACAGATGCCCGCAGAGATGACCGGCAAATCCATTCTCGAAAAACACGGCAAGAGCGACGCCAACGAGGCGGTCATCCACGAACTGAGGGTAAGGCAGGCTCTTGTGCATCAGGAAAACTATCACCATAGTTATCCCCACTGCTGGCGCAGCAAAACCCCTGTCATATTCCGCGCCATGGACCAGTGGTTCATCAAGATCGATCACAACCAATTCCGAGCCGCCGCACTGGCCGAAATCGACCGCGTCAAATGGATCCCCGACTGGGGTGTCAACCGCATCAAGGGGGCCGTCCAATCACGCCCGGACTGGTGCATCAGCCGCCAGCGCAGCTGGGGCGTCCCCATCCCCGCATTCTACGACGCCCAAGGCGAGCCGATTCTGGACGCCCAAGCCGTCCGCAACACCGCAGACCTTATAGAAAAACACGGCTCCAACATCTGGTTCGAGAAGTCCGCCGCGGAACTCTGGGCGCTGGTCAAACCCGCCACCTGGTCCGGAGGGGACGCCGCCGCAAAATCCTCCGACACTCTGGATGTGTGGATTGATTCGGGCAGCTCGTCCCGGGCCGTAATCGCACGCCGCCAGGAAATCCGCGGCCGGCAAACCCCCTTCCAAGCCGACGTCTATCTGGAGGGCAGCGACCAGCACCGGGGGTGGTTCCAGTCTTCGCTCCTGCTTTCGCTGGCGGGCAACGGCGCCGCGCCTTACAAGACCGTTCTTACTCACGGCTTCATGGTGGATGCCGACCGTGAGAAAATTTCCAAGAGCAAGCAGGGCTCCTACGAAAAACCCCAGACCGCCGAGGCCTATGTAAAAAAATACGGCGCCGATGTCGTGCGCCTCTGGGTGGCCTCGCAGGATTACCGCAACGACATCGTCGTCAGCGAGGATCGCATCAACAAGGTCGGCGAAACCTATCGCGCCATCCGCAACGCCCTGCGCTATCAACTCTCAAACCTCTACGACTTCTCCCCCCCGCTGCACACTATGCCCGAAAACCAGCTCACCGGTCTAGACCGCTGGATTCTGGGGGAGTTTGCGAAACTGGAAATCGAAGTCATAGAGGCCTACGACGCCTACGAGTTTCACGTGGTCTACCAGAAACTCAGCCAGTTCATCGCGGTGGAGCTCTCCTCGATCTACCACGATGTGATCAAGGACCGGATGTACACCGATGCGGCGAACAGTCCGCGGCGGCGCTCAACCCAGACGGCCTTGCACCGCCTTGTGACGGGCCTGTGCCAGATGCTCTCTCCTATTCTGGCCTTCACGGCAGATGAGGCTTGGGACTTTATCCCGGATAAACCCGCCAATTCCGTTCACGGATCGATCTGGAAATCCGGCGGCCTGCCTCATCCGGAAGGGGAGGTTTTATCCTGGGAAAATCTTTTCAGCCTCCGGTCTCTGGCCTTGCCGGAGCTCGAAAAGGCGCGCCAAGCCAAAAAAATCGGCAAATCATTGGAGGCCAAGCTGACTCTGGGCGGCTCCGCACAATCGTTACAGGACGCCCGGCTGCATTTGGATCCCCTGCGCGAACTTCTGAACGTCTCCCAGGTGGCACTAACCGATGAAAGCGGTGAAAACATTTCAACCGGTGTCGGCAAGGCTGACGGCCAGAAATGCGAACGCTGCTGGCATTGGGAAACATCCGTCGGCTCACACTCCGCGCATCCCACCCTCTGCGATCGCTGCGTGGATGCCGTGGCTGACAGACATGTTGCCTGACCGCACCCTGCCCGGGCACCCTGCCCTAGGCCACCCGTCGAACAGGGTCCTTTCAACACTACGAATCCACAAGGCACTTCGTGGTTTTTTGCCGGCTGGTTTTTTCGGATATTTGCTCTAGGCCCAAGTCAATGCTCAGCCCGCCAGGCGGTTGGATTTATCCGGCGCTCACAGGATTGGCTGCCCTACCCTATCTTTTTTGGCAGTTTTTAAGTTTCTGCTTTAACAGTCCGTAGCCTTCTAGTGGCTGCGCAACCAGAGATCGATCTGAAATTCAAGCTGGTCCAGAGGCAAAGCGCCCCGGGCCAGAATCTGGTCGTGAAAGCGTCGCAGGTCGAATTTCGGGCCTAAAACCCGAGCGGCCCGATCGCGGAGCTCCTTGATTTTCAACTGCCCGATTTTATAAGCCAAGGCCTGCCCGGGCCAAACGATATCGCGGTCCACTTCCACCACCGCCTCATGCTCGGTCTCGCTGGTATTGGCCAGCAGGGTATTGATGGCTTGCTGCCTCGTCCATCCCAGCGAATGCATGCCGGTATCCACCACTAGGCGCAGGGCGCGCCACATCTCAAAAGTCAACTGACCGTAATGCGAGTAGGGATCTTTGTAGAAGCCCAGCTCGGATCCGAGGGACTCGGCATAGAGTCCCCAGCCTTCCACAAAGGCGGTGTATCCGGCATGTTTGCGGACCTCCGGAACGCCCTCCATTTCCTGGGCTAGGGAAATCTGCAGGTGATGGCCGGGCACTGCTTCGTGACAGGTCAACACCTCCATCTCCCACTTGGGGCGGGAAGCGAGGTCGCAGGTGTTGGCGAAGAAATCCCCCGCCCGCCCGGCATCCGGCGACCCCGGCTCGTAGTAGGCCGCGGTTTGGGATTTCTCGGCGTAAGCCGGCACCGCCACCACCCCATAGGTGTTGCGCGGCAACTTCCCGAAAAGCCCGGGCAACCCCCGATCCGCCCGCTTGGAAATATCCCTATATCCCATGAGCAGATCGGCCGCGTTGGTATAGTAAAACTGCGGGCTCTCATGAAGAAACCTGGTGAACTGCCCAAAGTCCCCGTTGAACCCGGTTTGTCTGATCACTTCATCCATCTCGGCACGAATCCGCTTGACCTCGGACTGCCCGATTTCATGAATTTGCCGGGGCGTGAGCTTGGTGGTGGTCTGGGTCCGGGCGTTATAGGCATACCAGGCGGCCCCGTTTGGCAACTGGCTCATGCCGATACTTTCCCGCGCACCGGGCAGGTAAGTGAGAACAAGAAACTCATGAAGCTTTGCAAAGGCGGGAAGGACCTTTTCCTTCAACGCCACGGCGGCCAGACCTCGGAGCCGCTCCCGGTCCGCCCCGGGTATCGCACCGGGAAATTCTGTGAATGACTTGAGCAGTGGGTTTTTGTCCGGATCCGGATTCATCTGGTTCTTCACCTGATCCGGCACATCGCGCAGGGTGATTCGGGGCGGGGTGATACCTGCCTGAAGCCCTTTGCGCAAGAGCACCAACGTCTGGTCGATCACCTCCGGCACTGCATTGAGGCGGGCCAGAATGTCGGCGTAATCCTTGATGTTCGCGCGGGGTGAAATCTCCAAGGTCTGGGCCAAATCCTGTTGCACACCGTTCATCTGGGTCAGAGGCATATATTCGCCATGAAATGCGAGTCCTTCGATACCCTCTTGGATTCCGCACAGGCAGAGGTCGTAGTTCAGCTGATCGGCCGCAGTCAACTTGGAACGGCGGATGGACTGGAGCACTTTACGCGGAGCCTGCAATTCGCGCTGGCGGCGGGCAATGGCCTCGAGCGAGCTGTCGCTCCACCGGTCATTCAACCCCGGATGCCCCACGGACGTGGCAAACTCCGGACTCTCGGAAAGTGAGTGTTCCCAATCCAGTTTGAAGAAATCCTGCAAGCCCTCGGCGTCCGCGCGGGAGCTGGTCGCCAGCTTGGCGCATTCCCGCTCATAAACGCTGGGAAGCGGCTGGACGGCAAACAAAGTAAAAGCCCCCAACAGGAAAGTCAGCAAAAGAGATCGGATTAAGATCATAGCGCAGATTACCAATCCCCCACCAGACAGCAAGAGAGGCAAAGCAGAGCGGCCTCAAACGCCCTTTGCCACTGGGATCCTTGAAAAACCACCCGGCTGACTATCTTACTCTGCCCTGCCCGCCGCGGGCATGCCGGTTCAAGAGATGTGCCTCTATTCCACCGGACTTTTGCAGTCTGTTATAAATGCTGGCCGCCGGGGCTTTGCTGCTGCAAAATCCTCGTATGCCTAAACCATTCCCGCCCCGCTCCCAGACCAGGCCGGAGTTCAGAACCAGTTCACCCCGCACGAGCCGCCCCCTGCCCTTCCCGGCCATGCCCCAGCTACCGGGCCTCTGGCTTTGCCCAGGTCTCCTGCTTCTGTTTTCGCTGATTCATTCCGCAGGGCCGCAAGCACGGGCCGGCACAATCGAGCCGACCACAGCCCAACATTACGAGGTCAGAACACAACACGACCCCAACGGAATTGGCAAATTCCATCTCGGTCGGGAAATCGCCGACGTGATGGGGCATCAAGCCGCAGACTGGCTGGAGCGGCCGGAACGCGAGCGGGAAGAGCGCACCGACCTGCTGGTCCCCTCCTTAAAACTCAAGCCGGGCGACATCGTAGCGGACATCGGCGCAGGCACCGGATACTACACGCGCCGTCTCGCAACCGCCGTGTCCACCAAAACAACCGCAGCCAAATCAGGACGCGTCTATGCCGAGGACATCCAACCGGAAATGCTCGACATACTCACCAATAAAATGATTCAGGCCGGCATCACCAACGTGAGTCCAATCCTCGGCACTCTGACCGATCCTCAACTCCCTAAAGATTCACTCGATTTAATTCTCATGGTGGATGTCTATCACGAATTTGATCATCCCTTTGAAATGGTCGAATCCATGTGCCGGTCATTGAAGCCGGGCGGCCGGATCGTTTTCGTCGAGTTCCGGGGCGAGGATCCCAACGTGCCCATCAAGCTGGTTCATAAAATGTCCGAAGCCCAGGTCCGCAAAGAAATGTCGCTTCATCCCCTTGTCTGGGTGGAGACCATTGAGTCCATGCCCCAGCAGCATATTATTGTTTTCCAAAGAAAGACCCGTTAACTCAATGCCCGCAGCGCCGCCGATTACCCAGCCGACCAAGCCCCGCAGCCCGGCGGCCAAGGTGAACAATTCATAAGCTTTCCAGCGGGCATAAGAACGCTCCGCCCGCAAAAGGCCGGGAACAAAAAGGAAGTGACGATCCACCCTGCACCCTACATCCGCCCTTGGCAGCAGGGGTTTGACCACGCTACCTGCCGGAACGCTCCGCCTCCGGAAAACACGTAAGGCCGGGGAATGCGCGGCGGTGGCTAAAAACGATATTGCAGGCTGGTGAAAATAACGTGCGCATCATAGCTGAATTGTTGTCCCGAGGCGGCATCCGAGTAGCGAGTGAAGGCGTATTTCAAATTCAGGCGCAGGTGTGAAGAGATCCGCCGGGTAAGTGAGCTCGTAAGGCTGTGTTCCTCCGCTCCGGCCCCGTAGGGGACTCCTTGGACGATGATATTCTGGTAGTCATTGGCGCGGTAGTAAAAATAGCCCAGATTCAAATCGGTTTTGGCATCCAGGACGAACCCGGAGTTGAAGTTGGCCGTCCAATAATTATTCCGTGCATTGAGAAGGGCCTGGGTGTGATCGGAGGCCGGTGTTTGGGTGGCACTTAAAACGAAATTCAACCCGGCCTGCAGGCTTAGCCAGCTCAACGGCGTCCAGCTTGCATTCTGCCCGAGAACATGACTGCGCATCCTCGAAGCCTCCACGCCATCAAGACCGGACGCGGGATCGGGACCGGTGCGGATGTCGGAAATCTGGTATTCATAACGGGTTACCAGCGTGATTTTTGCGGCTGGCCGCAGCGTGAGCCGCACGTTGCCGTCCTCTGTTTCAAACCCCTGATAAATCAGGAACCCCGGGTAGGCGTCACCACTGCTCAGATTGTTGGGTGTGCTGTCAAGCGGGTTGGTGTAATTGTAGCGGTTTGCTTTGTGATAGCCGCCGAAATCCACGCTGGCCTGCTTGACCGGATACCATCGCGCATTGACCGAGTATTTTTGGAAAAAAGTGGAGTCGTCGGTTTCGTTGAGCAGTGGAGCAGGCCCGATTCCGGCGATCTGGCTCAGACCTCCGCTTTGCCGCAGGCTGCCCTGGCTTTCGGTCCATTCGCCTCCGACACCAAACACCCAATTGGTGATGCCTGTGTAGCGCAAGTCCAGCCGCTCGCGCACCTGAAGTGAATTGCGCTCGCTCTGCGCAGTGAAAGGTTCCGGGGCGAACGCCCCCAGAGTGCCCATGCCGCCGCTGTGCGCATCCCAATCCTTCTGTTCAATGCGCAGCGAGGGTGTGACGCTCAAGAACGGGGTCGGTTGGGACAAAAGATTGAGGTTGCCCACATACTCGGTCTTGCGCGCGCCGCCGTTGAGGTTGTAGTAACCATACCCTAGGGCCGGATACCCGGGCAAATAGGCGACGTTGAAATCGTCCCCGTAAATCCGGCTGCCGGCCAAGTTGTCATCGAGGCTGGCGAACAAAAAAGCGGTGGAGAAAAAGAGGCCCGGCTTGAGCCACGTCTCACTGAACGCATGCACGCTTCCCGTATCCCAAGTGGTTTCCTGACGGTCGCTGGCCCGTTGCTGAACCGGTTCCCCGTGCCAGAACGTCACCCCCCGCGTGTCATTGACCGTTCCGATTTCCAGCCGCCCGACCGCCCCCACCTCGGTTTTCCTGACGCGCTGCGTCACGTCGATCTGGAAGATGTCGGTTTTTTCGTCGATCGTATAAAGCCCAGGAAACAGGGCGCGCGTGCCATCCGAGGTGTGGTCCGGCCCCCAGCTGGTTGAACTTTTTTCACCCTCGCGATAGCGGTGAGTGTATTTGAAAGTGACCTTCGGAAGGTTCTTTTTCGTCAACCCGGCCTCCAGAGATATCTGCCCGCGATCCAGTCCCGAGGCGGCTCCGGGCAACGCGTAGGCAAGTGCGTCGGTGGAGGAAAACCCGCCAACCCCGGAATCCCAAGTCCGGAAATTCTCAAAATTAAAGCGCACAAACCCGTAATCCTCCCGCCTCAATCCCAGGCCAAACTTGTAGTCGTGGTTGTCCGCAACGGAACGCCCGTCCAAACTGAAGGTTGTGTTCTTGGCCACCTCGCGCTGGTAATGCAAGTCCTCAATGCCTCCGAATATTCCCGTGCTCAGACGCTGCCGCTGCTGAGCCTGACCGGCATAGCCACCGGTCAGCAGAACGCCGGAGGACAATTCAATCCAGTTGATGAACGTGTTGGTCCCGCCTTCGTATTGCTGCTCCGGGGAGACGGCGTCAAGCGCCCTGGCAATCGCGGAGCTAAGCATCAGGGCTGCACCGATACAGCGCGGGCCAAACGCCCTCCTGTTCGCATTCCCGCAAGGCGCCTTTTTCAAGATGGTTTGTTTTTTCATCGGCATCCGGGTTTCGGTTTAAAACCTCAGGGAAGGATTGACGCGCGAGCCGTGCACCGCCTCGTGGCAGCCCGCGGTCCAGCAGGTGCCCTGCGGCAGGCGCAGGGTATGGTCCACGCCGCCGATCAAGAGGCTGCCGCTTTTAAACTGTTGGAAGTGGCATTTGAAACAAAGATTGGCGTCGCGCGCGGTCAACATCTTGGCGTTGATGCTGCCGTGGGGTGAATGGCAGGAAGTGCATCCTTCCCGCAGCGCTTCATGTTCGAAAACATAGGGCCCCTGCTGCGAAGGATGGCATTGCAAACAGTTTTCCTCCCGGGACAGCAGCGCGGTGCTTCCCCCGGCGTGGGCTATTCCCCTGTGCGGCGGGTGACACTGAACACAGCTCATACGCCCCTCGGGAACGGGATGATGATTGGGCAGGTTAAACTGTCCCCGGATATCCAGATGACACTCATAACAGACCGTCTCGACCGAGCGTGACGTGGTGAGCGCAAGCCTCGCCCCCTGCCCATTGGGTAGCGGCCGGCCGGAGGTGAAACTGTAAGGCGGCTTGGTTTCCCCCCCGGAATCGGAATGTATGCTGCCCGGGCCGTGACAAGATTCGCATCCGGCGCCTAGGCCGTTTTTACCCTCGGCAATCAGCCGCGCGTGATCGGCGGTCTTGAAGCTGCGGCTGATTTCCTCATGGCACTGCTCGCATTCCTTAGCCCCGATGTATTTCGCGCCGGGAACCTCCGGCAGCACCACAACGGCCCGGTGGGTCGTACGACAGGATATCGCAGCCGATAGCACGGCCGCCAGGCCCAGCAGCCACGAAAATCTGATGGTTTGATGAAGTGTCATGCCGGCTTTTTTGTTGTCTCTCGTTTCCCGTCTCTTTCCAGCCGCCCGGCTGTCAATACCCCAGCTCCTGCAGCACCCAGTCGTAGGCCGTATCAAGCAGCCTTAGGGCGAAGTAGGGGTTGTGAACGCCATGACTGCCGTCGTTGAGGACCAGGTAAAGATTGAAGCGCGCCTTCTTGATATTGTCCGGGATTATCGACTGCCCGGCCGCAGCCGGCCCACTGAAGCGGACCCCGCGGGCCTGGGTCCAGCCGGCGATGCCCCCGCTGCTGTTGGTCTGCCAAACCAAGCCGCCGGGCGTGATGTATTCCCAGGGAACAATTCCCGGGGCGCGCAACCGCTCCGCGGCCGTGGTGTCGCCCCACAAATCCAGCGCGTATTTCAGGTTGTAAACCCGATTGGATACGGCAGGCACCATGACGTATTGCACCAAGAGCTCGGGCTCGAAATTGTGGCACTTTAGACACACCCCGTAATTGCTCATGCCCAGCTTGTGGCTGTGCAGCGCTTGGGCCGACTCGGGGTCCTGTTGCATGTGGCAGCTGACACATTGGTTGGTGAGATAAAACGCCCCGGAGAGCGAGTTGCCGGCGCTGGACGGCAGACCTGCGTGTGTGCCCGGATTAAAGTCCGCCGGTCCGCCGGCCAGCTCGCCCACCGAGCCCAGCATAAAATTATACTGCGCCGATCCATGCGGCGCGTGGTCGTCCAGATAATTCGTAACCACAATCCTGTTCGTGTAGACCACCGAGTTGATTCTTAAAACCACCTCGTTGGTTGCGGCGCTTCTCCAGCTTTCGCCCCGGTCGTTATGGCACTGCGCGCACAGGTTGATGTTGGCGTTGTATTTCGCGGCAAAACTGTCCGCCGCGGCCAGATGAAACGCGTTGGTCGAATAAACAGGATTCCTCAACTGGCCCGGAACCGAATTGGTCTGATGCGGATCGTGGCAAACAACGCAGGTGATGGGCACATTGTAGTCGTCCTTCAGGGTCACTGCGGGATTCTGCCCGGCAATCAAGGCCAGCCGCGCGGTGCCGGAGTGGCACCGGCCGCAAGTGCTGATATTATCCGGGTTTGCGGCCATGACCGCAGCCGCCTCCGGCACCACTGCCGCATGCCCGCTCGAGGACCATTCCTCATAGGTGGGCTGCCGGGCCCCGGTGTGGCACCCTCCGCAAACCTGCGCCGCGATGTCCACCCGCGGCCGTACCACGGGATCCGTTTCGTTGGCGGCGTGATTGCCGGCCGGGCCATGACAGTTCTCGCACTGCACTCCGGCCAGGTTGGTGGTGTAGGAGAAAAAACCGCTCCGGTTCGTCAGGCTGAATCCGCTTGGCAACCCGTAACCCACGGTGTGGCAGGGCAGGCAACTGCTGTTGGTCTGGCCTCCGGCCCCCTTGAACGCTGGACTGAGAAACGCCATAGCATGAGGCGTATTCGTTTCATAGCGGCACACTTTGAGGTGGCACGAGACGCAAACTTTCGCCCCGGCATATTGCGGAGCGGCGCAGGAAACCCGGAAAAAAGCATCGGGATAGAGGGCGGCCACGCGGACGCTACCTTGGTAATTCGTCGCTTTGCCCAGCGCCTCCCACGGAGCGGTCAAATGGTTGGACTTTTGATGGATCTGATAATACGCCGGGGGGCCTTCCCAGGTCAGCTGCATCGCGTTGCTCCCTTTAGTGATTCCGGTCATCACTGGCAACCCCGGCATTCCGCCCGGCTGAGTCACACTCAAATGCTGCACCGCCTGGCTTCGGGCCAGCCCCAGCCAGATCAATGCCGCAATGAACAGAGCCCTTGCCCTTCCGCCCTTCCTGCCGCCCGTGCCCTGGCCCCCAGCCACAACGCCCCCAAAGACGGGCGCCCTAAGACTGCCGGGCGCAATCCCCGGCCCGCCGCGCGGAAAAATCGCTCGTGCTGCGATCACGCTCATAATTTATAGGTCAGGCTGGCCTCACCTCTCTCCGTCGGGCTGGAAACCAGGCTTCCAAACGCCCAAGGCCGCCGGGATCCGGAAGGCTCCACAAAGCCCTTTAAAAAAAGCCCCGGACCACCGAAAAGTGTAACCAGCCGGCGGCTTAGAACTTCTCGGAAATTGCCGCACTCTCACCAACCTTTGTTTGACCGTAAACCGCTCAGATGCCATCCGGCCGCCGGGGTGTGTCATGGGTTTGCCAAGACCTCAAGCAAACCTCGATATCCCGGCACAAAAGCGGCATCGTCGGAACATTTCAAAAATTGACAGATGCCAGACAGGCCGCAGTATTTGGGGGGAAGTTAAAAACAACATTATGACCAGAACCCCTCTTGAAAAATGCGGGTCCGCCAGAAGCGCAACCAAAAACAAAGCACCCTCCGTGTTTGTGCCGTCGCTCTGTTTCCTGCTGGGCTTGGGTTTGGGCGCCTTCTGGTTTTATCCGCACAAATCCGGACACCCCCCTGAAAACCAAACCATCCAAATTTCCGGGCAAACCCGCTCCGTTCTGCGGCACTTGGGCGCTCCTGTCGAAATCCGTTTGTTCTCGCTGCTCCCCGCACCAACGGCACCGGAATCACTCCAGGCCTACAGCCGGCGCGTGGCGGCCCTGCTGAATTTGATCGGAAAGGAAAGCGCAGGCCTTGTAAAAACCAGCGTGCTGGGCCAGCCGACCCATGCCGCCGCCGCCGCCGCCGAAGGATTGACGGCGTTCAATCTGGAGAAGGGCGAGCCCTGTTTTCTTGGTATGACGCTGGTTTGCGCGGACCGCAAAGAATCCTTTCCCCGGCTCCAACCGGCATGGGAGTCGGCTCTTGAATCGGATCTGGCCCGGGCGCTGGAGCGATTGTCGGCACAGCGCACCATTCCCTTGCCCGGACCGGCACTGGATCCGGATGAAGTTGCCAGCGGCACGCTTGCCATTGGGCGCCTGATCCCCAACTTCAAGGAAATACCCTTTGATGAGTGTGTTCGTGCTTTGCGCGAGGCAGCCGGCAGAGATTTGGCGGAAGCCGGAGCTGAGATGGAAAAACAGATCAGCAAGGCGCAGCGCGCGCTGCAAAACGCACAGGAGGCCGATTCCCAAGCCGGGCAACTGGAGGCCAGGAGCCGGCTTCAAAAAACCCAGTTGGAACAGGCCGACAAACTCAAGCAAATCACCGCCCGGCTTCAATCACGCATCACCGTGTTACGACAACTCAAGAGCCCCGCGCCGGCCCAGCTTCCCAATTGATTCAGCTTCCCTCTTGAGTCCATGTCCGACCCGCGCACCCGCTGATGGATTCCGAGCCCCGGTTCAGACCTCCAGAGAGAAAGGTGCTTGTAAATCGCCCCTGTAGGACTGACTCTTCCGGAATGGGGAGTGGGGCTTATCGCCCCCGCCCTCAGACTTTATTCAAGCGCCGCTGGCACGGCCTGTTTCCAGATTGGTTTTGCCACCGGGTTTGCAGTTTAACAAGTCCGGTGACTGATTGGAGAGAAAATGAGCCTGTTGATTTTGCCTGTGTTTGCATACACCTTAAATCCTCTACCCGCAGGAGCCTGTGCTGCGGCAGAGCATTAGAGATAAGCAGGATCAACAAGGCCGATAGGGGTTTCAGCCGTGTGTTTTCATCCGCTGCAAACAGTGCGTGAGATAGGGCAGGAGTTGCTTCTTCCGCGAGACCACATCACGCATCTCAAACACCCCGGGCTCCACCGCGGGATAGTCCACCCGCTCGACAAATTCCTTCGCCCCGGCCACCAGCAGGAGTGAGCACTGGCCCACCACATCGGTGACCATGAGGGCGGAGAATACATATTTGTGCTCGGAGCGGTAACGCTCGAGAGCGCACAAGAGCTCGTCCTTGCGCTGCCAGAACTGGGTGAACCCGAGTTCCTCGATCTGCGCCACGCTAAAGACCGCACGGTTTTCGCGATACTCTTTACAATCCGTGGTGATAGCCTGCGGTGCCGGCTTGAGGGTGAGCAGCGAACCGGAGGCAAACAATTGGTCGGTGAACTCCCGGGCATTGATCTGAGCGATCTGCTCCAGTCTGGCGAGCACATCGGCATCCCGTGGCGTGGTCGTCGGGGATGTCAAATTCAGAGTGTCTGAAACCAACCCCGCCAAGAGTAAGCCGGCGATGGGCTTGGTCATCTCCACGCCGTGGCGGAAAAAACAGTCCGCAACGATCGTGCTCGTGGACCCCACAGGCTCGTTACGAAACAAAATCGGCTGCTGGGTCGTCAGCGAGCCTATCCGGTGATGGTCCAATATCTCCAGAATCTCCACCTCCTCGGCTCCCAGCACGGCCTGAGAAAGCTCGTTGTGATCCACGAGAATGAGCTTGCGGAGCACGGGCTTGAGAAAGTCGGTTTTGGAAAGCACCCCCACCGTGCGCCCCTCCGCATCCGTCACCGGAAAGGCGGCAAAGCCCGAGGCGGTGGCTTCCGCCTTGACCTCGCTGAGCGGCGCATCCTCGCGCAAGGTAAGAAATTCCTGGTTGAGCATGTGGCGAATGGCCACCGCCGCACGGCAAAGGGACGAGGTTGTCGCAGTGTCATGGGGAGAGGCGATAAGGCTGACGCGGTTGCGCCGGGCCGCATCGAGGGTTTTTGTCTCCACATCCAACCCGCCGGTGACGATAAGCACCCGCACCCCTTCGCGGATGGCCAGATTCTGAATGTCCCAGCGGTCTCCGACCACCACGGCAAGCTGGTTCCTGTCGTAGTTTTCCAAGCGCTGGGCAAAGGATTCCAACCCCATGGCCCCGATCATCAGGACAAGGTCTTCTTCACGATCCTCTTCGGGTCCGACCAGCAATTGGCCGCCAAGAGTGCGGGCCAGATTGGGCAGGGATGAAAGAACGCGGCGGGAGTCCATGAGTCGGTTTGTGACAGGGAAGAGAAACTTGCTCAGCTTGAAAAGTGACAGCAGCCCCAAGCAGCGTTGCTGGGCGTCCAGCACCGGAAGAATGCGCACATTATGCGAATCCATCAGCCCTAGCGCCTCGGCGGCAGTCGTCTCCGGTGTCACGCTCAGCACCTCGGTTTGCATGACATCGCGCACCTTGGGTGAGACATCAGACACAAATCGGGGCGCAGGCACCCCGAACGTCTTTAGCACAAAATCAATCCGGTCATTGGTGTCGCCACAACGCGCGGCCACTGCCCCGGGCATGCCGGTGAGTCGCTTGAATTCCGCATAGCAGATCGCCGAGCAGATCGCGTCCGTATCGGGATTCCGGTGGCCAATGACCAATACTTCGCTCATGAATGTTCAGCCATCCTAGTGAGGCGCAAGTCTGGTCGCAAGAAAAAGGGTTCGCACGCGGCCTGAAAGGCCCATTGCGCCGCGCATAAAAGCGGGTTGTCACCTGTGCGTTTTCATTGTCACAGCGCCCTAATTGCCGGCGACCGGCCGCGGGGTGAAAATCACGCATGCCTTCGGCGGCCGTTCCGCGAAAAATAAAAACTGACAACGAACGGAGTGTGCACTGCTCAATACGCGATATAGCGACTGCCAGGTAGCGGCTTTTCCCCTGAAACTCGCGGGGCGTGGTCTTCAGACCGCTTGAACAGTCCTCCGTTTCACGGACGTAAAAAACATGCGGATAATGAGACGGCGCAGCCTGGCTTTTGTGCTGTTTTAAATTCCGAAACCACTCCAACTCACTCCACCACCGGTTTCGCAGATTTAGGCAGGATCGTTTCGATCTGCGCCATCCAGAAACAATTTTAGGCAATCATAAAAACCCGCGCCCCCCCCCTTGGACGGTAAAGGCCGGAACCGGGGTTATGGCAAAGGAAGGGAGATCCTTTCTATTTTCAAAGCTTTGCCGGTGAGAGCATCTATTTCAATAAGAGCGCCGTGAAGCAAGACACGGTTTTGGGCGACCTCAAAGCGCTGCGGCATGCCCGTCAGAAAACGTTTCAACACCGGATCCAACTCGCGCCCCAAAACCCCGTCATGCGGACCGGTGAACCCGGCATCGGTCAGATAGGCCGTGCCGCCGGGGAAAATCTGCTCGTCAGCCGTCTGGACATGGGTGTGGGTGCCGACCACCGCGCTGACCTGTCCATCGAGCATCCGCGCAAAGGCGATTTTTTCAGAGGTGGCCTCCGCGTGGAAATCGACAAACAGAATGGGGGTTTGTTCGCGCAGACGGCTTACTTCAGGGGGAGCAAGAAGGAACGGGTTTTCGAGTGGAGGCATGAAAGTGCGGCCCTGAAAATTCAAAACCGCTATCCGGGTCTTCGAGCCGGGGATCTCAAACACACCGCTGCCGCGCCCCGGAACCGCCGGGGGATAGTTCAACGGGCGCAGAAGACGGCTTTCCCCGGAAATCCATTCCACCACCTCCTTCTGATCCCAGAGGTGATCTCCGGTGGTGATCACGTCCACCCCGGTTGCGAACAATTCGGCGGCGATTCGGGGCGTGATGCCGCTGCCGCCGGCGGAATTTTCCCCGTTGGCGATGACAAAATCAATAGCCCTCTCCGCCCGCAGGACCGGGACCAAGGCGGCCACAATCCGGCGTCCTGGCTGCCCCACAATATCCCCGATGAAAAGCAGTTTCATCCCTTCAAAGTAGAGTTCAAACAGACCAAAGACACGCATGAAAAACACGGAACGGGAGCCGGTCTAGGATTAAGCCCCCCGAAAAACCGGTCGGTGAAGGTTCCCGGGCTGAGCGACATTTGAGAATGCCGCCATTTTAAAATTGCATTTTAATCGGCGCTCGCTTGTTATGGCACATGATCAATACTCGGCTGTCACGCTTGCTGTCGATAAGTTTTCTGGCTCTGTGTCTTGGCGGCCTTTCGGTTCGAGCCCATACCCCCGCGCAGGAAATGTCCGATGCGGCGCAGAATTTCCTGGCCGGACTGGCACCCGGACAAAAAGACAAAGCGACCTTTGAAATGAAGGATCCTGAACGGGAAGGCTGGAATTTCGTGCCTCTGGCGCGCAAAGGACTGCCCATGAAGGAGCTTTCTCCCGCCCAGCGTTTGCTCGCCCATGCTCTCCTTGCCAGCGCCCTGAGCCAGCGGGGGTATATACAAGCCACCACCATCATGAGTCTCGAGGACATCCTACGGGAACTGGAACAAGGCCGCGGCCCGGTGCGCGACCCTGAACTCTATTACGTCTCGATTTTCGGACGACCCGCAGCGCAGCAAACTTGGGCTTGGCGCGTTGAAGGCCACCATCTTTCCCTGAACTTTGTCATCGTTGACGGAAAAGAGATCACGGTAACACCTTCTTTTTTCGGAACCAATCCAGGACAGGTGCGAGGAGGAGCGCGGACCGGCCTGAGGGTAATCTCCACGGAGGAGGATCTGGGGTTTGAACTGGTGCGCTCACTCAATGCCAGACAGCGGGAGTCGGCAATTTATTCCAACACCGCCCCGCGGGAGGTCATCACCGGCAACCTGAGGCAGGTTGAGGCTCTCCCGCCCAAAGGACTTAGTGCCGGAGATATGACATCCGCGCAGGTCAAGCTCGTCAGGCAAATCCTCCAAGAATACACGCGCCGTTACCGCCCGGAACTGGCCGAGGGCGACCTGGAGCGAATGGAAGAGTCGGGAATCAAAAAGCTCTTTTTCACCTGGGCCGGGGCTCTTGAACCGGGACAGGGGCATTATTACCGCGTGCAAGGTCCAACCTTTCTGTTGGAATTCGATAACACCCAGAATGACGCCAATCATATCCACACGGTCTGGCGCGATCTGGGCCGGGACTTTGGCCGGGACCTGCTGCGGCTGCACTATCAACAGGTGCCCCACCCGGAATCCGGCGGCGGTGCCGGAGCGGTAAACAGCGGAAAATAGACCGCTTAAAAAAGCTTTCACCCCAATCCACCCGCCCCTAACTTTCAATCGTGAATCTGTCTCCCGGCACCACCGTGGCACTTGAAATTGAAGACATCGCCTTTGGCGGCGAAGGCGTTGCGCGTCTGGATGATTTTGTGGTGTTCGTGCCTTTTGTGGCGGTCGGGGAAACGGTGGAGGCCGAATTGGTGGAGGTGAAGAAGAGTTTTGCCCGGGCCCGATTGACTCGCGTGCTCAAGCCCGCGGCCCAGCGGGTGCGGCCGGAATGCCGTTTTTTTGGCGCCTGCGGAGGCTGCCAATACCAACATCTGGATTACGGCTCGCAGTTGCGGATAAAACACAAGCAGGTGGCCGACCTCTTCCACCGCATGGGCGGTTTTGACCAGTCGCTGGTCGCCCCGGTCGTCCCCTGCCCCCAACCCTATGGCTACCGGAACCGAATCATGATCCGCAGCCAGTGGAACAAGCCTGAACAAAAGCTGAACATCGGTTTTGTGCGGCACGACGGAGGGCTTGTGGAGGACCTGGACGAGTGTAAAATCGCCGAACCTGCCCTCAACGGGCAGATCCTTCATGTCAGGGCCAACCCGCCGCCCAAGGGCGGAATCAAGGTGGTTCTGCGCGTGCCGCCTGAGGGTTGGCAAGTGCCGCCACATTCCTTTTTTCAAAACAACTTCTTTCTGCTCCCCAAACTCATCGAGACGGTGCGCCAATGCCTGGTAAACGGCGGCACACGGCACCTGCTGGATTTATACTGCGGGGTGGGTTTCTTTGGCATCGAACTGGCCGGTGCCGTGGATTCCTTTGCGGGTGTGGAATATGACAAGCCGGCGATCCGGGCGGCGCAGCAGAATGCGGCGGACCGGGGGATCACTAACGGCGAATTTCTGGCAGCCAAGGTTGAGGACGTCCTCCCCACCCTGCTTAAACGCTTTTCCTCAGAACAAACCACCGTTTTAATCGACCCCCCGCGCAAGGGGTGTTGGCCTGAGATTCTGGAGCTTTTACGCAGCAACCGGCCCGCGCAACTCATTTATGTCTCCTGCCATCCCGCCACCATGGCAAGAGATCTGAAAATTCTCTGCGCCGACGGTGTTTACCAACTGGCCGGAGTCACCCCTTTGGACATGTTCCCGCAGACCCAGCATGTGGAATGCGTGGCCGATTTGCGGCGCGGTCCAAATTGAGTCCGATCACACCCAGCCGCACCAGCCCCAGCCCATCATGCAAACCACACTCGAACGCCAAAGAAAATTCCCCTCCGACATTCTTCCATGGCTGCTGATGGCCGCCACTCTGGCCTTGTACTTGGGCACCCTGAACCCATGGATTTCGCTTAACAATTTATTCCAGGTCGCCAAGGGAACCGGCTGGCTGGACGGCATGCAATCAGGGGTCACCGCCTACAGACCGGTCTATGCGCTGCTGACCTGGCCCCTGCACGTGGTGCCGGCCCGCTGGATGCCGCTTGCACTAAACCTTATCTCCGTAGTTTGCACTATCACCAGCGTAGGATTGCTGGCGCGCAGTGTAGCCTTGCTTCCCCATGACCGGACTCATGAGCAACGGCAACGCCAAAAAGGCTCCGGTGCCATCCTTTCGATCTCCGCAGCCTGGCTTCCCGTGGTGTTGGCCGTGTTTGCCTTTTCAATGCAGTTGAGCACATGGGAAAACGCCACCACGGGTGCCAGTGAAACCGTCGACCTGCTCCTGCTGGCCGGGGTCGTGGCCTGTTTGCTGGAGTTCCGGATCCGCGAGCGCGACTCCTGGCTGGCTGGGGCGGCGGCCATCTACGGCATAGCCATGACCAACAACTGGCTGATGATTCTCCTGCTGCCCGTGTTCATCACTTCACTCATTTGGCTGAAGCGGGCTGATTTCTTCGCGCCCAGATTCCTTTTGCCAGTAGCCCTGTGGGGGATGGCAGGGCTGGTTTGCTTCTATCTCTTGCTGCCGCTGGCCCACACCCTCTCTGGCGAGGCCGGACCGACATTCTTGCAGGTTTTGAAGATGAATCTGGGATCGCAAAAAACCGTGCTGCAAAGTTTTGTTCAGCGGGTGCCTGGCAACATCCTCATGCTGCTGGCCATCACCTCACTCCTGCCCCTACTGCTGGTCAGCATCAAATGGGCCTCCCACTTTGGCGACCCGAGCCGGCTGGGCACTTTACTGACTACGGCGATCCTGCATTTTGGGCATGCCGCCTTTTTTGCCACCTGCCTCTGGGAGGCATTCGACCCCGCCTTCAGCCCCCGGCACATAGGTTTTCCAAACCCAGCCCTGACGTATCTTGGGGCTTTGTGCATCGGCTATTTTGCAGGCTATTTCCTGCTCGTTTTCCAACCCCGAAAACTGGAATGGAATGAGCAGGATCCGCCTTGGCAAAGGCACTTGCACCGGCTTTCCCTGGGGCTGGTCTGGGGGGCGCTGTTCCTGATTCCGGCCGGGCTGGCCTGCAAAAACCTCCCTCAAATCCACATGACGAACGGGCCCGCACTGAAAAACTACGCCGCCTCATTAAGCGACTGCCTGCCCCCCAGCGCTGCGGTTCTGAGCGACGACCCACGCAAACTGGTGCTGCTTGAGGCATGGAGCGAAAGGACGGGCCAAACAAAAAAACGGCTGTTTCTCGACACCCAATCCCTCCCCGAGCCCGGCTATCATCGCACTCTCCAAACCCGCCACCGGGGGACATTCCCGGTTTTAACCAAGGCAGGCCAGACTGAAGCGTTGACGGATGTGGCTCTGCTCAATCTGGCTGTTGCAATCTCCGAGAAGCTACCGCTTTATTATTTGCATCCCAGCTTCGGCTATTACTTCGAGGCATTCTACGCCAACCCGGCCGGTTTTGCGTTCAAATTGGAACGCTATCCCACCAATTCCCTGACCGGCGCGCCTCTTTCCGGTACCGCTTTGGCAGAGCAGCAAAAATTCTGGGCTGAGCGTACCACGACCCTCAAAGGGCTGCTGCCTTTTATCAGTCCCCCGGCAGTCGGGGTTCAGCCGGGTTTGCGAGAGCAGCTTCTCAAGCGCCTGCATATTCCCTTCGAACCCAACGCCACAGCAGCAATGCTGGGAAACCTCTACTCCCAAACCCTCAACAACTGGGGCGGTTGCCTGCAAATGGCCGGGAAATTCACCGAGGCCGGGAGCTGCTTCGATCTCGCGCTGCTGCTCTATCCCGACAACGCCGCGGCCCGTATCAATCTCAAGTTCAACGAATCCCTTCTTTCAGGTCGGACGCCGGTCCTCGAGTCGGCCCGTGCGATTGAAGATGAGCTGGGCAAATACCGGAACCTGCAGGATGCACTGCGCGACAGCGGTTCCTTCTATGACCCCACCCACTGCTTCGGACTAGGCCTCATTTATGCCCAAACCGGCCTCTATCGTCAATCCGCCCAGCTGTTGGAGCGGGTGCGGCTGCTGATACCTGATAACGCAGCCGCCCGGTTCTGGCTGGCCCGGCTTGAACTTCTGGCACGGGCGCCCGAGCGCGCCTTGAAACTGATTTCCGAGATCAAACCCCATGGCGCGGCGTTGGAAAGCGCCGGGCTGGGTAAGCTTGATCTTCTACAACTCGAAACCATGGCTCTCTTCTCAGCCAACCGCCCCTCCCAAGCTGAATCGTTGCTGCTCAAAGCTATCCAAGACGCACCCAACGACACCAACGTGCTTGCCTTGGTGGTAAAGATGTCCACCGGCTTCAGGCAATACACCAACGCCTTGCGGGCCGTCCAGCGCCAACTCGCCCTCAATCCCAACGACACCGAGGCTCTGGTCAACTCTGGATTCATCCACATTCAGGCCGGTCAATTTGCCGAGGCAGTCGCCCCCCTGACACGGGCTCTGACTCTGGACACCAACAATCACACCGCCCAGCTCAACCGCGCGATTGCCTATCTGAGTTCCGGCCAACTCGAACCTGCCCGGAGCGACTACGCCGCCTTGAAAAAACTCTATCCCAAAGCGTATCAGGTCGATTATGGGCTGGCCGACGTGGCTTGGCGGAAGCAGGACACCAACACCGCCATCCGTTATTACGAGTCCTATCTGGCCAACGCCCCCACCAATTCAGAGGAATTCCTCACGATCAGCAACCGTCTGGCCCAGCTTAAACCCCGCTCGCCTTAGACCGCCCCATGCGCGTCTCCCATGTCATCACCCGGTTGACTGTCGGGGGTGCCCAGGAAAACACCGTCGCCTCTGTCTTGGGACTGCAAGCCCAGGCAGGAATGCAAGTGGACCTCATCACAGGCCCGTCCACAGGGTCGGAAGGCTCTCTGGAACACGCTTTTCTCGGGTGCCCGGAACGTCTCACCCTGGTGCCGCAACTGGTGCGCCCGATCCATCTATTCGCGGATTGGCTTGCTTTGGGGGCACTCACGAAAATCTTCCGGCGGACCCGGCCTGACTTGGTTCACACCCACAGCGGCAAAGCAGGAGTGCTCGGGCGGCTGGCTGCCCACCGCGCCGGAGTGCCGGTCATCGTCCATACCATTCACGGCCCGTCTTTCGGCGCTTTCCAGGGCTCTCTCTCAAACGCTATCCTCCGCGCCGCCGAGCGCCGCGCTGGAGCGGTCACGACACATTTTGTCTCCGTCGCAAATGCCATGACCCGCCAGTATCTGGCTGCGGGCATTGGGCGGATGGATCAATACACCACCATCCGCAGCGGGTTCGATCTTGCCCCCTTTGCCGCCGCGCGCAACGACCCCGGGGTGCGCGCCCGCTGGGGCATTGCGCCGGAGGACATCGTCATCACCAAACTCGCGCGGCTGGTGCCCCTCAAAGGCCACACAGACCTCTGGACGGTGGCACCCTTGATTGTGGCCAAAAACCCCAGGATTCGGTTCCTTCTCATCGGTGACGGGAAACTGGGGACGGAATTCCAGTACGAGGCCCGGCGCCGGGGCCTGGCGCGTCATTTTATTTTCACCGGCTTGATTCCACCCGATGAGGTGCCATCACTTCTTGGCATTACCGACCTCTTGGTTCATCTCTCTTCGCGCGAAGGTCTGGCCCGCGCGTTGCCGCAAGCCCTTGCCGCCGGCCGGCCGGTGGTGGCTTATGACTGCGACGGGGCGGCAGAGGTGTGCCTTGAAAACAAAACCGGATTCCTGCTGAGGGCCGGGGATTTAGCCGCGCTAAGCGCACGGCTGCTGCAACTGGCCGGAGATCCGGCCCTGCGGGCGCGATTGGGCGGTTACGGCCAAAGTCTGGTCAGCCGACAATTCGCACTTCCCGACATGGTGGATGCGCTGCGCCGTCTTTATCTTCAGCTGGGCCATCGGACCGCCTGAGCCATGAAGTTCCCCTTTGATCTCTGCCTCCTTGCATTCGCAGGCGCATTTGTCGGCTCCCTGATATCACTGCCCTTATGGCGCCGCTGGTGCCTGCGAACCGGGCATGTGGACGATCCAGGCCACCGTAAAATCCAGACCGCTCCCGTGCCGCTTGCAGGGGGACTTGCCGTGCTTACGGGTCTGCTCCTGCCGCTGGCAGGCGGCTCGGCACTGCTATTTTCCCGTGCCGGTTCGGGGCTGCAGCCCCTCCAATACGGCCTGGAACATCGGGGGGGGCAGATGCTCGCTCTAGCGGTCGGGGCGGCGGCTATTTTCACCCTCGGCTGGCTGGACGATCATCGCGAGTTGAAACCGCTGCCCAAGTTTCTCGGACAACTCCTGGTCGCCCTGCTGGTCGCCAGCGCCAGCAACCGCGCCACGCTCTTTGTCCCCAGCCTCCTTTTCAGCTACATCATCACCATTTTGTGGATTCTAACCCTGATCAACGCCTTTAATTTCATGGATAACATGAACGGCTTGTGCACCGGTCTGGGGGCGATCGCGGCACTGCAGTTCGCTGTCTTTTCTGGCCTGCACGGGCAATATCTCATCACCTTGGTGGCACTGGTTACGGCAGGAGCCCTGCTGGGATTTCTGCCGCACAATTTTCCGGGGGCCCGGGCCTTTTTGGGTGACGCCGGCAGCCACCTCGTAGGCTATCTCATGGCGGTGCTCGCCCTGTTGCCCCATTTTTACACGCGCCAAAACCCCAGACCGTGGGCGGTCTTCAGCCCGCTGGCAATTCTGGCGGTGCCTCTGGCCGATCTGGTCTGGGTGGCGCTCTGGCGATGGCGCAACGGCAAACCGTTTTACCTCGGAGACACCAACCACCTCTCCCACCGGCTCGTGCGACTGGGACTCTCCCGCAGCCGGGCGGTGCTGGTCATCTGGTTGATCGCTGCCGCCTTGGGCTCATTGGCTTTTTTTTGACCCGCCCCGGCATCCTTCAGAGTCCCGTCGGTTTGCTGGCCGCGATTGCCTCGGAAAACAAGTTCAACACCTGCGCCCGGGACAATGCGCCCACCAACGTTTTTTCAACACTTGAGCTGACCACCGGAATGTTGCGCAACTCACTGCCCAGCACCACCGGCAGCGTGTCCAAAAGACGTTGCCGGGGCGTCACAAAGTCCCGTGCCGGGCGCATAACATCGGAGGCGATGACCGCGATAAGTTCGCCGCCCGAGTTGAGATGCTCCTTTAAATCCTGAAGTGCCACCAGGCCGGTCAACTGCCGTTGCGCATTGACCACCGGCAGAAAATTATAGGGCACGGTCAAAAACCGCTCGGCCAGTTCCTTGAACGAATCGGTCTCCAGCACCGGATCCACCGGCGGCCCCATCAGGTCGCCAACCGTGCGCGCCGTGGCAGTGCCCGGCCGGGTTGTTTCCTGCATGGCCTCCAGCCCCTTGTGCCGCAGCGGCCCGGTATAGATCGATTCGGAATGGATCCGGCGCGCGACAAGCACCGAAACCACGCAGACAAGCATCAGAGGCGGCATGATCGAATAATCCATGGAAATTTCAAAGATCATGATCATCGCCAGCAAGGGGGATCTGGTGGTGGCCGAGAGCAGCCCGCCCATTCCGACCACGGCAAACGCCGTGACAGGCAAGCCCGCAGCCCAGCCTGCTTGGTGCAACACAAGCCCGAAACCGGCACCCAAACCTGCGCCCAGGAAGAGCGTCGGAGTAAATACTCCTCCAACCGCCCCCGAGCCCACGGTGGCCAACGTGGCCACAAGCTTGGCCATCCACAATCCGGCCAGAAATATCAAGGGCGAAAGGCCAGGCACTTCCCTCCCTTGGAGAATCCGGTTGGTCACCAGATAGCCGTTACCCCAGACCCCCGGATACCAAAGCGCCAAAACACCCACGATCAATCCGCCCAAAGTGAGTCGAACATAAACCGGCGTCTTCATCCCGATGAACGCCTGATCGCTGAATCGCAGCAGCTTCAGGAAAACCGCGCCCACCCCGCCGCAGACGGCACCCAAGAGCAGAAACCAGGGCAGCTGCCCGACACTGCTGAATTCAAAGGGGACTGGTGCATACCATGATTTGATCCCGGAAAAACTGCGGGTGGTCAGTGTCGCAATAACAGAGGAAAACACCAGCGGACCAAAGTGGTTCATGGAAAAATTACCCAGCACGATCAGCGCCGCAAAAACCGCCCCGGCCACCGGCGCATTATAGGCGGCGGCTATACCTGAGGCCGCACCGCATCCGACCAGCAGCCGCAACCGATAGGGCGGCCAGTTCGCCAGCTGGCCCGTCTTCGATGCCAGAGTGGCGGACATTTGGACAATGCCACCCTCGCGCCCAAGGGACCCGCCCGTCCCCAGACTGACCAGGGAGGAAATAAATTTAATCAGGCTGCTGCGCAGGGGTAACTTGCCATCCCCCGCAACCACCACCTCCAGCAGGTTGGTGGACCCCTGCGGCCCGACCAAACGGAGACCCCAGTAAAGAACCAACCCTGCAACCAATCCCCCCAGGGCCGGCAGTAGCAGCCGCCCCGAGCGGCCCATCATTTCGGCAACCTCCACCGGATCTCCCGCGCGGTGAAGGAACAGTCTTTCCACCCAATCCAGCGCGCGGTAGTGCAGGAGGTTGACCAAGCCACCCAAAACCCCCACCCCGCCTGCAAGCAAAAGGTGAAAAGCCTCCTCACTGAAACTAAGATGCTCTCGAACCCGAAGCAGCCGGAACCAATGCAGCCGCACCAAGCGGCCGGCCCTGTGAAAGGATGGACGCATCCCTGAATACATACCGGCACTCTACCCTAGCGCGCCAGATTTGACGAACGCCCCCCGGCAAAAACAACTAAGAACCAATGGAATCAACCCGGAGTTTTGGCGCTTCTGCCCTCAATGAAGAACGCTTTCAAGCCATGCCCCCACCACTACCCCGCCACAGAATATCGCTGCAACCGCTAATCGTTTCGTCGGCACCGATCCATCATGCTCCGGGGGTCGGGATTGTTTGTTTGGCTGTTGAACGGGTCTATAAAAGGGCCGCGCATGCTTCATCTCTTACTTGGCGCGGCGAATGCCGTCCCCCTGTATGACCAAGCACCACAAGGACAGAGCCTATGACTTGGGTGTGCCGATCGGCGTGTTGACCGCAGAACTGCGGCACAGCAACTGGGCCAAGGACCGTATGCAGCGCGGCATAAAACCGCCGAAAAACAGGATTCAACCCATGTGGCGGAGCCACTGTCATTGGCTGAAATTCGGTAGGAAACCCCGCATTTCTGGCGTAAAAATCAAATAAAGGGTTGGTATGACGTGAGAAAAACAGAGATTCTTTAACAAAACAGCATTATTCGCTTGGCGAACGCACGAAAAACCGCTTTGATTGGCTTGTCAGCACGTCCTTTAAACAAAAAACCAAACTGTAATCATTATGGCAAAAGCACTCACCAAAAAAGCACTCACCAAATCCCAAATCGCCGCTGAGGTCGCCACCCACAGCAACATCAGCAAAAAAGCCGCTCTAGACATCATCGACTTTATTGCGCAACTGGCTTACAAGCATGCCAAGAACAGCTTCACCTTGCCCGGCTTGGGCAAGTTGGTCTTGGTCGACCGCAAAGCACGCATGGGGCGCAACCCCGCCACCGGCGAATCCATCAAGATCAAGGCCAAGCGCGTCCTGAAATTCCGTGTGGCCAAGGCCGCAAAAGACGCCATCCTCGGCACCAAGTAACTCCCTCTTCTCGTTATACCGACTCAAGGCACCCTTGCAAAACATGGGTGCCTTTTTTGTCCTCTTTGGCAATGGTCTGGTTGTTTTCCATTGGGCGGGATCAAGGTCCGATCCACCGAGATGGAAAAATGTCGGACTTGAAACGTTCCTGGTTCCTATGTCCACAGGCCTTTTGAACAGTCCTTGGAACTTGTTGTTGAGTCCTTCAATCGGCCCAATGGTTAAGCCATGCAAGAGGAAAGTCAGGATGTCACCCGGGTGAGCCTTGCACAGCCGAGCCCACTTCCTAACCGGCGCCAAGCGCTGCGAATGCCCCAACCATACCATTCCCAGAGATAGCGCTCATAGTTCTGCCCAGGCCCATCCCTTTTTCATCGACACACAAACGCTCAATCACCGCCGGCACCATTTCCCACCGGGGGGGGGGCCATGCCTCAGGGTGCGCAGATTTCCTGATCAGGAAGATTCAAAGGGCTTGCCCCGCGATTTTGTTCGTTTACGGCCAACCATGATCGTGCTGCCTGTTGGGATGACCGGAGTGATCCCCCTTCAGAGCAGCACCAATCTCGTCCGATGGCACGACGACTAGTTGCCGACGTGGAATCACGCCACGTGGATGAATTTTCAGCTCAAAGGCTACCTGGAGGAGATCTTCACGATCACCACTCCTATGATGGAGCGCGTGGTGCTGTCGCGTTTACTAAGCGGTGTGTTTTTTGGTTTCGGTGTTTTTGGCTTTGAAGCTGTGGAAGGATGCGTGACGGATTTATTTCATGTGCCACGTGCACAAGGATTAGCGATAGCGTTTGGAGGCGATTTCAGCTTGATTTGGAGGCAGTTCAGGGGGCTCTGCTCTCTGGAGATGCGTTTTATCTGTCTTTTGGAAAACTCTTGCCAAGAGCAGTCGGGATATGCGCTTGATCTTGATTGACCACTATTGAGCATGAACAACCTTAGCAGCCGGCGCCAACCTGAAATACTTCGGCGGCATCAAGCAGTGGACCAGCCCGCTTGGAGCCTTTCTCTCGCGCGGCCTGTTCAAACTGGTCACGTGCAAGCCCGGCTCGTGCTTGGCCGCCGACGCAGTCCTGAAGATCGACGGGGAGGGCGGGAAACCACCTATGAAAACATGCCACCTCAGCGTAATCCCAAAGGGCTGCCTGAAGGCGGCAACCAGGTTTATGCCGACGTCCCGGCAGCCTGGGTCCGGTTTGAAGCGATGTATTACTTTCAAAGCTGCAACACCGGCGGGAACCGGATTGTCTATTGGTATCAGTTCCCCCCCGACCTTGGCAGCCGGATGCTGGCCGGAATCAATACCTTGTCCGCACAACCCTAACCCCATACGCCTGACATGAGAACCCTGCTCTTCAAATGGATCTACTTCATATGCCTTCTGGCACTGACCACCTCGGGCGCCTATGCCACAGGTAAACAACCCAACATCATTCTGGTGATGCCTGATGATGTGGGCTATGGCGATTATGCATGTCTGGGCAATCCCGTTGTCCACACACCCGCGGTCGATGCTTTCAAGAAACAGAGCCTGATGTTCAACCAGTTTCATGTCAGCCCCACCTGTGCGCCCTGTCGTTCCGCTCTGATGAGCGGACGGCATGAGTTTAAAAACGGAGTAACCCACACCATCTATGAGCGCGAACGAATGAACCTGAAGACGTTCACCCTGGCACAAATGCTCCAGTCAGCCGGGTACACCACGGGCATCTTCGGCAAGTGGCATCTGGGCGATGAAGAGCCTTACCGCCCCGAAAACCGCGGTTTCGACGAGGTTTACATCCACGGCGGCGGCGGCATAGGACAGACCTTTCCCGGCTCTTGTGGCGATGCCCCGGGCAACAGCAACATTGATCCTGCGCTCTGGCACAATGGAAAATTTGAAAAGACCAAGGGCTATTGCACCGACCTGTTCTTCGCACAAGCCCTTCGCTGGATGAACACCCGGCGCACCGGGGCAAAACCCTTCTTTGCCTACATCCCGCTCAATGCCGCCCACAGCCCGCTTGTCGTTCCGGAAGAATATTGCCGCCGCTATCAGGATGCGCCGGGGGTGAACAAAGCCAGCGCAAAATTCTTTGGAATGATTGAAAACATCGATACCAACTTCGGCGCCTTACTCAAAAAACTCGACGACTGGGGCATCACAGAACAAACACTGGTCATCTATCTCGGGTCGGACAACGGCGGGACGGAGGGTGTTCAGATCTTCAACGCCGGCATGAGGGGTCGTAAAGGCACCCCCTACCAAGGAGGCACACGCATACCCGCCTTCTTCCGGTGGCCCGGCGTGATTCCACAAGGAATAGAATCCCCTGCCCTTGCCGCCCATCTGGACATCTTCCCGACACTGGCCGAGATCGTAGGTGCCAGCCTGCCCCCGGAAGCCGCTGCCCAGGTTGAGGGACGGAGCATGCTTTCGCTGCTCAAAAATCCCGGTTCCCCCTGGGCGGATCGCACCTTGGTGCATCATATCGGGCGTTGGGAAAAGGGAAAGGTGTCCGAGTCCAAATACCTTCACTACGCCATCCAGAACTCGCGTTTCTCCCTCGTGAACAATCAAGAGCTCTACGATTTGCAAAACGACCCTGGCGAAACACACAATGTCCTCGCGGAGCACACCGAGGTGGCAGGCACCTTGCGCAGGGCCTATGACCAATGGTGGAATGACGTTCAACCCCTCCTGGTCAATGAAAATGCGGTCGGTCCCGAGATGAACCCCATGAAGGCTCTTTATTGGAAACAATTCGGCGGCGGGCCCAGCGAATCCCAGCGCAAAAAGATGGATCCCCACCCCAAGCTAAAATCATCGCCCAAGAGCTCCAATCCGAAGAAGGAAAGCGCGGAGCGATGAGAAAAGTCTTGGCTGTCCTACTGGGACTTCTGGCAGGCCTGAGCTTTTGCAGCAGAGCGGGCACCCTCAGTCGCCCGAATATCCTGTTCATCATCGCCGACCAATGGCGTGCACAATCCTTCGGCTACGCCGGGGATCCCAACGTCAAAACGCCCAATCTGGATCGGCTGGAGAGGGAATCGGTTGATTTTTCGCAGGCGGTTTCCCGGATACCTGTCTGTTCGCCGACCCGCGCTTCTTTGCTGACCGGGCAGCGCCCCCTGACACACGGGGTCTTCATCAATGACGTTCCCCTGAATCCCAACTTGCCCACTCTGGCCACGGTTCTGGGAAAAGCAGGTTATGACACCGGCTGTATAGGCAAATGGCATGTGGACGGGCACGGAAGGTCGGCGTTCATTCCCCGGGAGCGGCGGATGGGATTCGAGTATTGGAAGGTATTGGAATGCACCCACAACTACAACCACTCCGACTACTATGGCGATGCCCCCGGGAAGCAGCAGTGGGAAGGATATGATGCGATAGACCAGACCCGTGACGCGCAGCGCTATCTGCAAGCCCATGCCGGAACGAGGCGACCCTTCCTGCTCTGGATGGCTTGGGGCCCGCCGCACAACCCCTACGAGACCGCCCCGCCCCGGTATCTGGCACTCTATCCTCCGGAAAAAATCCGGCTCCCGGCCAACATTCCGGCAGATGCCAGGGATGTGGCACGGCGGGAACTGGCTGGCTACTATGCCCACTGCACCGCACTGGATGATTGCATCGGCGACCTGATCACGAGCTTGAAAACCAACGCTCTTTTGAAAAACACGATTATCGTGTTCACGTCAGATCACGGTGACATGCTGCATGCGCACAACCAGCAACGCAAACAGCGCCCCTACGAGGAATCTATCCGGGTGCCGATGCTTTTGCGTTTGCCCGAAGTTTTGGGTGTCAAGCCAGGGAAAGTCGCCGGAACCATCAACACTGAAGACGTGCTGCCAACCCTGCTGGGGCTTTGCGGCGTGCCCTCCCCGAATTCGGTGCAGGGGCATGATTTCACCGGCTACCTGCGGGGCAAAGCCGATCCATCCGGCGGGGAGGCGAGCATCGAATGCATTTCCCCCTTCGGGGAGTTCACCCGGGGACAGGGCGGGCGGGAATACCGAGGCTTGCGGACGACGCGTTACACTTATGTCCAGGATCTTCACGGACCATGGCTGCTCTTCGACAATCTCAGAGACCCCCTGCAACAGACCAATCTTGTCGGTATAATCGCGCAGCAGGCCTTGAAATCCAAACTGGAAAAACGACTCAAGTCCAGGCTGGCGGCCGAGCACGATGCCTTTTTGACAGGCCCGGAATACCTCGCCAAATGGAATTACCGGGTGGACGCCACCGGCACCATGTCTTACACCCCATGAACGGAGAGCGATCAACCGAGAGTTCGGGGTGAATCCCTACACACGGCTCCCGCATGACAACCGGGCACGCCCGCCACAAAACCATTCCTGCTGTTCTTGCAGATATCCCAGGCTCAGGGGCGGTGGGTCCTTCCATTCAAATCCGGCTGGACTTCAAAACAGGGTGCGCGATCCGCCAAGTCATCAGTCCTGAATACGGATCACGCCACTGCCAGTTCCCCCTCGGTCTTTAATCGCAGTTGTCCACAAGCGGCGTCAATATCACCGCCCTTCTCACGCCGCAAAGTGGCCGTGATCTTCAGCCGCTCCAAGGCGGAGAGGAAAAGTTCGCAAACGTTCTCAGCGGGCCGTTCCCAGGCCAGGCCATCCACGCGGTTGTAAGGGATAAGGTTCACCTTGGCATGAAGCCGGCGGGCCAGATTCGCCAGCGGCGTGACCTGATCCAGTGCGTCGTTCACCCCGGCGATCAGGATGTATTCGAAAGTGATCATGCGGCCCTTTTTTTCCTGATAATAATCGCAGGCGGCGGAAAGTTCGCTCAGAGGGTATTTGCGGTTGACGGGCATGATCAGATTTCGGGTGGCATCGGTGGCGCCGTGCAGCGAAATGGCGAGCCGGAATTGCATCGGTTCGTCCGCGAGCCGGCGGATCTGGGGTGCCAGGCCGCTGGTGGAGATGGTGATCTTGCGCGCTCCTATTCCGCCGCCCCACGGGGCATTGAGAATTTTGAGCGCTTTGAGCAGGTTGTCGTAATTGGCCAAAGGCTCGCCCATGCCCATGATGACCAGATTGTCGATGAACCGTGAAACGGGAACCGCAGCGCCGGAAACCGGTTTAACCGCCTGAACCTCGGGCTTGGGCGCCTCAAGACCCGGCTGCTGTGCGCGCCACCTTTCCACCGCGAGAACCTGCTCGACGATTTCATAGGGCAGCAGGTTGCGCCGCCAGCCGTCCAGACCGCTGGCGCAGAATTTGCATCCATAGGCGCAACCCACCTGGGTGGAAACGCAGAGGGTATGGCGGTCGCTCACCTCGCCGTAGAGCGCCGGGTTGGCGGGGATGAGAACGCTTTCGATGAGCGCGCCGCCTTGAAGGCGGAAGAGAAATTTCTGGGTGGTGTCACGGGCCCCCTGTTTGCGGGCCAACTCGAGAGTGCCCAGGGTGAAACCCTCGGCGAGTTTTTCACGGAGGGTTTTGGGCAGATTGCTCATCTCGTCCCAGCGCGAGACGCGGTCGTCATAAAGCCATTTGAGCAACTGCTTAACCCTATAGGCCGGTTCGCCCCAGGTTTTGAAGACGGATTCCAGTTCTTCCAACGACTGCGATTTGATGTCGAGCTTGAGCACGAGGGGATTCTACTCCGGACGAGGCCAAAGGCCAAGCACGGTAAACACTGTTGCGAAATCCGAAAGCGTCGCCCCCCGGAACGGGGCGAGGCCGGCTGACCAGCCCGGCTGACCGCCCATCATTTGCCCAAATAATATTTTTGGGCGTATTCCTTGACCATGCGGTCCGTGGTAAACTGGGGAACCAGCGTTTCAAAGGTGCGCCGGATGCGCTGAATCCACTGCCGCGGAATCCCCTGGGCATCGCGTTGGTAGAAGAGCGGGATGACCTGTTCGGTCAGGGATTTGAAAAGATTTACGCTGTCCAGCCGGTCCTGTTCCTCCACGGAGGCGGGATGGGTATCGTCGCCGATGGCGAAGCCGTTGGTGCCGTCATAACCCTCGCGCCACCAACCATCGAGGATGCTCAGGTTCATGCAACCGTGGCAACCGGCCTTCATGCCGCTGGTGCCGGAGGCTTCCAAGGGCCGGCGGGGGTTGTTGAGCCAGATATCGCAGCCGGACACCATCTGCCGCGCCACGTGGATATCGTAGTTCTCTATGAAAACCAGGCTGCCCTTCAGTTCGGTGTATTTACTGAGATGAATGACATGCTGGATGTAGCGTTTGCCGTCGTCGTCCCGGGGGTGGGCCTTGCCGGCGAAAATGAACTGGACGGGGCGGCTCTTGTCGTGACAAAGCCTTACGATGTTTTCCATCTGCTGAAAAATCAGAGGGGCGCGCTTGTAGGTGGCAAATCGCCGGGCAAAACCGATGGTCAACGCATCGGGATTAAGCAGGGCATCGAACACGATGTAATCACCCTGGGTCAGGCGCTGGCCCTGAATGAGCAGACGGCGGCGGCAGAACTCGATGAGTTCGCGGCGCAACCGGTAGCGTAAAGCCCAGATCTCCTCGTCGGACAAGACCGCCGGGTCGGCCATTTTCTGCCAGAACGCCTCGGAATTGACCTGTTCCTCCCAGTCCTCCCCGGCCTTGCGGCGCAGGAACTGGCGCATCGGCCCTTTCATCCAGCCCGGCAGATGAATGCCGTTGGTGATATGCCCAATGGGGACCTGTTCAACCGCCTTGCCGGGATAGAGGCTCTGCCACATGTGCCGGCTGACGCGGCCGTGCAGTTCACTCACCCCGTTGGCGGCGCGGGAAAGTTTGAGGGCGAGCACCGTCATGCAAAAAAGTTCACTCTGGTCCTGCGGATGAACCCGCCCCAATCCCAGCAGTTCGGAGGTTGAAACCGTCAAGCCAGTCCGGTAGCGCTGCAGGGCGTAATCCATCAAACTGGGGCTAAACCGGTCGTGTCCGGCCTCCACCGGGGTGTGCGTGGTGAACAGGCACTGCGCCCGGGTTTCTGTGCAGGCCTCCTGAAAAGTCTTGCCGGCCGCAGTCTTCTCGCGGATGAGTTCCAGCGTGAGAAACGCGGCGTGCCCTTCGTTCATGTGAAAAGTGGATGGTGCAATGCCCATGGCACGGAGCAGCTTCACCCCGCCAATGCCCAGCAACACTTCCTGCATGATCCGTGTCGTGCTGTCCCCGCCGTAAACCCGCAGGGTGAGATCGCGGAAATGCTGCTCGTTTTTCGCCAGATCGGCATCCAGCAGATATACCGGCACCCGACCCACATTGACCCGCCAGGCCCGGAACGATACCTGGTTCATCCCGATCTCCACCTGGCACACAAGCGGTTCGCCTGTGTCGTCGAGGACAGGCTCGATCGGCAGATTCTTGGGATTGAGCAGGTTGTAAAACTCAGTCTGCCAGTTGTTGTGGTCGATCGCCTGCTGAAAATAACCCTCGCGATAAAACAGGCTGATCCCCACAAAGCCCAGCCCCAAGTCGCTGGCCGATTTGGTGTGATCGCCTGCAAGAACCCCCAGACCGCCCGCGGCGATGGGCAGCGTCTCATGGAAGCCGAACTCGGCGGAGAAATATGCGACAGGATTGGCCTTCAACTTGGCGGCGTTTTTATGCGTCCAAGTCGCCGTGTCACCCATATAGGCATCAAAGGCTTTAAGAACCAAGCGAACCCGTTCGGCCAAATACTGGTCTTGCAACCGAGCCCGCAGCTCGTAATCCGACAACTCATGAAGGACCGCCACGCTATTGTGGTAGAGATTTTGCCAGGCGCGAGGGGAGAGTTCAGAAAAGAGTTCCTGCGCTCCCTGGTCCCAAGTCCACCACAGGTTGCGCGAAAGACGATGCAGCCCAGCCACCAGTTCGTTAAGCTCTTCGTTGGTCAGAGGTTTCTTTGCCATAATTTGAGTTGCGATTTTCTGCGCCAGCCTTGTCGAAACAACCGGACAAGACAGTAACCTTCCGGATTCCGGGCGGCAAATAATTTCCAATGCTGATTTCGTGCCAACCCGTGAAAACAAGCCCTTCCCCCTCAAATCCGCCAAATTCACGGCCTAAAACCAGACTGCGGGCATCCGACCCCGGCACGAATGCTGTTGCCTTTTGCGCTGCCTGCCAAAAACGGTGCCGGTTCAATGATTCAAATCAGACCGGCGCCCTGCATGGCCCGGAGCGAAGCCGGTCTAACCGCAGAACATGAAAAAGCCTTGTCGAAACCGACCACACCGGCCGTTGAGTGCTGACTTGGCCCGGAGCGGCCGGATCAGAGATTCAGAGCCGACTGATAAACACCCTGATAACTGGCCGCGGTTTTCTGCCAGGAAAAATCCGCAGCCATGCCGTTGCAACGGTAATGCGCCATCCACTCGGGTTCGGCATACAGGGCCAGCGCCTTGCCAACAGCCTTGATGAGCGCTTGACTCGAATAATCCCGGAACTTGATCCCGGTCGCTCCGGAGGAATCCTCCTGCGCATCGATCACCGAGTCATCCAAGCCGCCGGTGGCGCGAACGATGGGCACAGTGCCGTAGCGCAGGCTGTAAAGTTGATTCAAGCCGCAGGGCTCAAAGCGCGAGGGCATCAGGAAAAAATCACACCCGGCCTCAATCCGATGAGACAAGCCCTGATCGAATCCAAACCGCACGGCCATGCGGTCGGAATGCCGGTCCGCGAGTTCCTGATAGGCGCGCTGATACCCGGGGTCGCCGCTTCCCAGAAGAACAAACTGAAGGCCTTCTCCGAGCATTTTATCCAAAGCGGCAAGCTGGATCTCCACCCCTTTCTGCTCCACCAGGCGGTTGATGCTCCCAAACAGGGGAACGGACGGATCGACCGGAAGCCCCAACTCGCGCTGGAGCACCGATTTCTGACGGGCCTTGCCGCTCAGGTCCGCCGGGGAAAAAGAATGCTCCAAAAAGGGGTTGCCCGTCGTGTTCCACTCCCCGTAATCCGCCCCGTTGAGAATCCCGGTCAACGCATGCCGGCGGCGGAGCAGCAGCCCGTCCAAGCCGCAGCCGAATTCCCCGGTCATGATTTCACGGGCGTAACGGGGGCTCACGGTGGTGATGGCCGCCGCGTGCAGAAGTCCGGCTTTCAGGCAGTTGAGCTGGCCGTAAAATTCAACACCCTCGGAATGAAAATGCTCCCAAGACAGTCCGGTCAGGGCGAATGCGTGGCGTGGGAAAAGACCCTGATAAGCGAGATTATGAACGGTGATACAGGTTCGCGGCGGCTGCGGCCAACCCGTCTGACGCGCTTCCTCCAAGAGCAGCAGCGGCACCAATCCGGTCTGCCAGTCATGGGCATGAATGAGTTCAGGACGCCACGGCAGGCGCCGTGCCAGCTCCACAACCGCTTTGGAGAAGAAGACAAAGCGCTCGGCGTTGTCGACGAAGTCCGTCCCGTTGACCCCGTAGGGTGCCGCACGCTGGTAAAAGCCCGGCTGCTCCACGAAATAAATCGTCAGACCTTCCTCCGCCTCCAAGGCCAGAATTCCGGCGGTGATCCGCCTGGGGCCCACGGGCAAATCAAAGGCCTCGGAAATCCGACTCAGACCGGAAAAGCGGTCCTCTATTCCGGCATAGAGGGGGGTGACTACCCCGACCCGGTGACCGGCGCGGGCCAGTGTTTTGGACAGGCCGCTGACCATGTCGGCAAGACCTCCGGTTTTGGAGTAGGGATGGACTTCGCTGCTGGCCAGTAAAATTCTCATTGATGGCCGCCGGGCTGGGAACGGCTTCAGGGACGAATGCTATCGGTTTTGAGATAGGGCTGCAGCGGCAAAGGGATTGAGACGCTTCCATCGGCCTGCTGGTGAGTTTCAAGCAAGGCGACAAAGAGCCTGGCCAGAGCCGTGCCGCTGCCATTGAGGACGTGGGGAAATTTATTCTCTCCGGACTCGGTCTTGAATCGGAGGTTCATCCGGCGCGCCTGGAAATCCCCGCAGTTTGAGACGCTCGACACCTCCAGATAGGAAGCTTGTCCGGGTGCCCAGACTTCAATGTCATAGGTCTTTACGCTGGCGAAACCCATGTCCCCGGTGCAGAGCATAATCACGCGATAATGCAGGCCGAGCAGCTGAAGAACACGCTCGGCATTGGCGAGCATTTTCTCATGCTCAACATCGGCCTGCTCCGGCTTCACGATTTTGATTAGTTCCACCTTGTCAAACTGGTGAACGCGGATCATGCCGCGAGTGCCCACGCCGGCCGCGCCGGCTTCACCCCGGAAACACGGCGTGTAGGCGCAGTAATTGACGGGGAGTTGGGAGTCTTTGAGAATTTCCTCGCGGTGAATATTGGCCACCGGGGTCTCGGCGGTGGGAATGAGATAGAGTTTGCCCAGAGCCTGAGGGTTGTCGCCTTCAGCCACCCCGTAATACTGATCCTTGAATTTGGGAAATTGCCCGACACCCACCAGGCAGTGCTCACCCACCATTAGCGGCGGCGAGACCTCCGTATAGCCGTGTTCGTCCACATGCAAATCCAGCAGAAACTGGATCAAGGCACGCTCCAACCGCGCCCCCCAGTGGGTGTAGAGGAGGAATCCGCTTCCCGATAATTTGGCGGCGCGGGCGAAATCCACAAGCTTAAGCCTCTCGCAAAGTTCCACGTGCGAGGCCGGTTTGAAACAATAAACAGGCTGGCTGCCGTGGGTTCTGACCACCGGGTTGTCCTCAGCGGTCTTGCCGCGGGGAACGGCGTCATCGGGAAGGTTTGGGAGGCGGAGCATCAACTCCTCGCGTCCCGACTCGGATTCCCCGACCTGCCGCTCCAGCAATGCAATCTGGTCGCCCAGTTCACGGGTCTCCGTTTTTCGGGCCTCGGCTTCCTCGAGCTTCTTCTGCGCCATGAGAGCGCCGATCTCCTTGGAGACCCGGTTTCGAGTGGCCTTGAGAGCCTCGACTTGCGCCAAGGCAGCCCGGCGCACTTCGTCAACCTGAAGGATTTTCCCAATCAGGATCTCATCCCCGGCGCCGCGCAGAGCCAGTCGTTCCCGGACGTAATCCGGACGCTCGCGAATTAGTTTGATGTCAAGCACGGGCGAATTATAGGAATCGGACTTCGCAGGGCAAGCGCGAAGCCCCGAGAACCGGGGAACACGGAACCTCAGCGGTCGGGGCGATTGGATTGGGCGCGGAACTGGCGAAGGTGGCCGTAGCCGACGAGGACGCGCTTCTGCTCATCCCAGAGACGGAAGGTGAAGGATTTCAGGCTTCCAAGAAGGGTGACAGGCTTGACCTTTTGGAAGATGGGCTCCGACTTGTGGCAGTCCTCGAGCTGGTAATTGGGGATGCGCGGGCTGAGATGATGGATATGATGGAAACCGATGTTGCCGGAAAACCATTGTAGGACGCGCGGGAGTTTGTAGAAGGAACTGCCCTGAAGCGCCGCCAAGGCATAATCCCACTCCTCCGCCCGCTCCCAATAAACCCCCTCGAACTGATGCTGGACATAAAAGAGCCAGACACCGACGGTGCCGGCCACCGCAACCACAATCAACTGAAGGATGAGATAGTTTTTGAGGCCAAAGGCATAGCTCAGGCTGCCCCCAATGACCAGCAATGCGAGATTTGTCCAGTGGACGGAGAGTCGCTCCCTCAGGCTGGCCTTGGTGGAGGGAATCCGGTGTTTGATGGCAAAAAGCACCACCGGAGCGATGACAAAGAGAATCACCGGGTTGCGGGCCAGCCGGTAGGAAAAACGTTTCCATCTCGAGCTTTCCAGATATTCCTGCACGGTCAACGTCCACACGTCACCCGTTCCACGACGGTCCAAATCCCCCGAGGAAGAATGGTGGATGGCATGCTCCCAGCGCCAGTGATGGTAAGGGGTGAAGGTCAGGACGCCGGTGACGAATCCCCAGAAGTCGTTGGCCTGGCGCGATTTAAAAAAGGAGCTGTGGCCGCAGTCGTGGTGGATGATAAACATCCGCACCACAAATCCCCCGGCCAGGACCGCCAGAGGCACTGCCAACCACCATGAAACAAACATGGCCCGGTACATGAGATACCAAAGGGCGGCGTAGGGCACGAGTGTGTTGAGGAGCTGCCAGGATGCTTTCAGAACACAGGGCTTCTGATATCTCAACACGATTTCTTTCCACGCTGGAACACTCTCCCGGCTGGAGATCTTGGCCTCAGTCGAATTCTCACTCATAAAATCCAGTAAAAAACCACACAACCCGCTGGCTCTCACAGGCAAGGCAAGCCGCAAGTGAAAGACCAAAGTATCCGCGCCCGGCCCGGACGGCAACCGCCAAAACAAACTTTTTCATCGCCCCAGTTCAGCCCGGCTCAGTACGTCAGGCTGAGCTTATAGCGAAGAAGATTGTGACAAGCAACACTGTCAATCGTCGTCTTGCTTCGCCATCCCTGACAGCAAATCTCCCCGGCCACAGAGGTCTCTTGGGCCTCGACCCCGCGGGCCAGCAGATCGCTGAGATCGAAGTCGCCCCGGACGCACTCATTGTTGTGGCAGGCAAATCGGAAGACGGATTTCGCATGCGCCAAATTGACAGTGTATTTGATCTGGCTGCTTCTGGCGAGCCCTTTGGGGTCGTAGTAGGCTAGATCCACCGTCAGTGACTTCAATTGCTGGAACCGGTCGGCCAAGCTGGGAGATTCCACCACCCTCTGGTTCTCCTGAAGGTGGTATTCGCCGCGGGCACTGTTGCGTTGATGATAGGTCATAATTTTTGTGGCTGGCTGAAGCCAAAACACATCATAGCATTAAAAAACACTGGCGTCTTGAAGAATCATTGGAAATAATAAGTGCCTTTGTTAGGGGTGCCCCCTGCCTAGTGCGGGTATTTCCAACGGACCCCGTCTGGGATCCTGTGCGATCAACGTTAGAATTTATACGCCACCCCGGCGATCAATCGCACGTCGTTGTTGAAACGCCCGACAGACTGATGGCTGTAGTAGTAATCCTGAAGCGTCGTGCGCAAGCTGATCTGCCGAGTCACAACAGCATCGACTCCCACCTCGAAATTGACCAGATAATTCCCGAACACCTCCAGTCGAGGGAGATATTCCAAGGTTTCCCAAAGCTTGGCCGCGTGACTCAATCGCTGCTCCAACCGTTGCCCCAAACGAAGGCTGGGGTAGCCCGTCTTGGTTTCATTGATCCCATGCCCCTGATCGGTGTAAATGTAGGCCGGCCCCGCCTCCACGTTCATCAGGCTGTTGGTATTTTTCAGAAGATAATAGCCGGCAACCGGAGCCAGGGTGATCCGGTATTTCAGGTCGGCGATGCCGTTATGAAAAACGTCGAGCTTCATCCCCCCATAGAAACATTCGGCCAGAAGCCGATTATACTGGCTTTTGGCATCCGCCGCCTCGGTGGATTTCACGCCGGCACTCTCCCCGTAAGTCAGGCTACCACCCAGCATCAACTCGTTCCTGCTCCATTTGTCCACCGCCTGAACATTCAGGTTTGCCAGTGCTGTTTTACTGTTGCCTTGGGTCAGAGTGAACCCCGCAGCACTGCTCCCCGTCCATGTATGGTTGGTGGAGGCCTGAGCGGCAGTCGGAAAAAGAACGCGTAGAGTGAAAACAGCGGCGGCAAAACATCCCATTATGTTTCGTTGTTTCACATACCCTTTGATGACAGCCGACTGGCAACTATTCAAAGCGCAATGACCCGGGTTACCGCCGTCTGGCCCCGATGGAAAAAAACCCTTTGACGATCGCGCAATTGACGCACCCCAGACGGAAATTAGGATGGCGCTTTTCCGGCGGGCCCGATAAATTTTGTGCAGGAGGAGGAACCCGATCCATGAACGGAATGCCTTTTGCTTAAGGAGTGTTTGTGCGAAGGACCAGCCTGATAATCCTTCCCTGTTGTTACGAATTGACCAGCGTGAACAAATATAAAACCGAACTGACCCAATGAAACCCTCCAAATCATCGCCAAAAAAAACAACCTCCGCAGCCGTCAAGCCACCTGCGGCCACTAAGCCACCTGCAGCCATCCCCATCGCGGCTAAAGCCAGCGCCGAAAAAACCACCCAACCAGTCATAAAGCCACCCGTCTCTAAGCCAACTAAGAAGCAACTAACCCCACCCGCGCCGGCTGCCCCGGCACCCAGCCAGAACGACTGGCCTGCGGTTACCCTTGAGGCCAATATCGATGTCGGCTTCGGCAACCGCCTTTACTTGCGCGGCGAAGGCGACGGCCTGAGCTGGAATGAAGGAGTCCCCCTGACTTGCCAGAACGGAACAACATGGAAATGGGTTGGAAATGCCAGCAAACCCTTTGAGTTCAAATTCCTCTTGAATGATTCCGTCTGGGCCCGGGGCGAGAACCTCTTGGCCTCACCGGGGCAGCGATTGCAATTCTCACCGTCGTTCTGAGACCGGACCACCCGTGACTGTTGAAAACCCCACGCGGATCGGGCCTCACGGCCACCGCGGTTTTGACAACAGCGGCCAATCAAAATCCGGGAGTTGAAACACAAAAGCCGCACAAAATCATTGGCAGCGCCGGGTCCCTGACCCGGCCCCGCCTTTACCCTTGTCATCCTGAGAGCGAAGAGTTCAATCAGGGCGGCGCGCCGGAATACCAGTCAATCACAAAACCCACCCCCCCAGTCTTTAATCCAACCGGAACACCCAGTTCCGGTGTGGCATTCAGCGGCGCAGTCCGCGTCCGAACTGGTCCCCGGCGCGCACCGGCCGGCCTCCCTCGAAATCGATTTCCAGCAACTTTTCACTTTCCACTTTCCGTCCCTGTTCGTCCTGGAGGGTGGCGATCACCCGGTGCGTGCCCACATCAATAACTTCCCCGCTCGAAGGCCAGGCGTATTTACCGTCAATGCTGAAGGTGATCCAACCCGGGTCATCGCGCAGGTGGATGGAATCCTTCTGCCTGGGTGGCGTGACGGTGGCATCAAAAATGTGGAGCATTTGATTGTGCCCGTCGCAGAGCCAGATCTCCTTTTCATCGGGCGTGAGGCCGATTCCGTGACTGGGGCACCCGTGGCGTTTGACCGGACCGGAGAGATAGCCGGCCACCTCCACGCGATGAATCAGCTTGCCAGCCTTGATGTCGGCGACTTCAAAGCCCAGAAGATGGTTCACATTCACATAAGCCAGCGACGCGTCATGATTGACTGTGTAGGGGCGGATTTCCGCGCCGAAGGGGCCGATTCTTTTCACAATGTTCCGTGTTCGGGTGTCCACCACATTCATGATCGGCGAGCCCAGTCCGCATAGGAAAACCATGTCACCCCGGGGTGACATCACGGTGTTGTGCGCGGCTGTTTTAGGGGTGTCGATGCGTTTAATCAAATCCCCCGTCAGCGCATTGATCACATTCCAATGGTTTTTCTCGTAGGAAGGCAGGTAAAGCTCCTTGCCATCGGGGGTGAGACTGGCCCGGTCGCAACCACCATCCGGCGCCTTTTCCCAAAGAATCTTTTCGGTCACCAGATCCACACACTGCAGGGTATGGGTGTTGGCAACATAGAGACGGCCGGTGGCCGCATGGGCGCAGATGCCCTTGACGTTGCGGGGCTGGCCCTTTTCATCCAGACCTGACATGGGGATTCGGCGGACGAACTTGAAGCCGTGGTCCATGTCGAAAACAATGACCCCGTGCCCGCCGTATTCCACCCGGTTTTGAATACCCGGCTCGGCAACGTAGAGAAAACGGCTCTGATTCTCTGCAGCCCTAAGGGAAAAGGCGCACAGGGCGCACAGGGCGCAACCGATCCGTAGCCAACGCCGCAGGCAGGCGCTGACATTGAAAGGGGAGTCACTAATCCGGCGGTTTTTTGTCTGGTTCATACTCAGGATGGTTGGCAGCGGTTCGGGGCTATTTCGGCACGGGCGCCGACGGAATGTTCACAAGGCGGATTTGCAAATTGCGACAGGCGGCAAAAGTCTGCCAGCAGCAGATGCCAAAAGGTTGCGAGAGCTCGATGTCCCCGGGGCGCACTGCGATACGCTTGTTCGTCGTCACCACATTGGCCACCTGCTGCTCATCAATCCACGCTTCCAACCGGGCGGAGGTCACGCGGACCCGGATGCGATACCACCGGCCGTTCTCAAAATCCATGGTCCGGGTCGTCTCGTTCTCTGAAGCATCACGGCCGTCGAGACTTGAAATACCAACGAGCGATCCGCCCCAACCACCGACGATCAAGCTGCAGCTGGAGTTCAGCACGGGCACGGTGAGACCGCAAAAGAAATCCGAACCGCTCAAGCGCAAGGCTTCCAGGGTCACTTCATAATCCATCGTCGGGATGCGCTCAACCCGGGTGATCCCGGTGAATGGGCTGCCGCTTTCCATCAAAATGAGGCCCTGTTCGCAGCCGGTTTTTCCACCGCCGGGAAAGGAGGTGGGTTTCCAGCCCTGCAGGGTTTTACCGTCGAAAAGCGCCTGCCAACCCGCCCCCGGCGGACGAGTGTATGGCTGCTCAACCGCAGCCTGGAGCAGCCTTTCCACAGAGATTCCCCCCGGGCCGGCTTCTGCGGACGCAGGGTTGGGTCCATTCGCTTTCTGTTGGATTCGATGGGAGGAGCAGCCGAGAAAAAGCAGTGCGGCGAGCAAGACAACCGGGTAGTCAAACCCGGGGCTGACTTTTCCCGATTGCGAGGGCGCGTTGCGGCCGGTTTTCATGTCCGCAACAGCCTAGACGAACCAGAGCCGCCTGCCAAAGCCCAATTCAATCCGAGCAAAATCAGGGGCGGCACCAGCGGAGTTGGACCTCAAAAACTGAATCAACATAATCAACGCATCCATCCTGCTGGAGCGAACTCCTGCCGTCCGGGAAATCCGTAATGAACACCGGGCACTTCTCACCACCGGGCAGACCTGCAGCAGGCAAAGCCGATTTACTTCGCGGTTCCTGTTCCCAATGTGCTGAGGGCGAATTGAATATGCCAAACATATGAGGCGGATGAAATCCGCTGACAACCCGGCATGATCTGCGACATCAAAAAGATCGGGGAAAAACCCGAGGTCAGCCGTTTCCGCGGATCGATGCGATTGGTCTTCTCAAAGCAACCACTGGCAGCTGACCGCCGTGAGCGGAGACGTCTTCAGCGGCGCCCAGTCGCAGGTGAAACCGGCAATCTTTTTTCTTTAGGCAGCCGCAATATCGTAACACCATAAAGATGTGATGAAACCAAGGAAAACCCCGCTTTAATGTGGAAATTAACGGACGTGGCTGATGATTGGGGCCGGAAATCTCAAGGATTCCACCCTTCCAAGGTGGGTACTGAGCAGGAGCACTTCCACCTGCTCGTGGGGGAGATTTAATGCGGTAGCAACAGCCCGGCGATAGACACTCAACTGCCCCTCATACCTTTCCCGCAAAATAGCTGTGCTCTCCACCCGGTCTGTCTTATAATCAACCAACACCGCTTTGAGGAGATTGCCTGAGGCATCGCAACGGAGCACAAGCCGGTCAATCACCCCGCTCCACCAAATGTCTTTTTCCAAGAATTCAATGGGCACTTCCCGCAGCGCTTCGTCACACCCGCTTTCCGCGGTGAACAGAACTCGGATTTCCGGCGTCTGCAGACATTGATCCACCAGCGAGAGAACCTCGGGATCCCCGCGTAGGATTTGGCCGGGTGTCCACCAGCAAATCTGTTCAAAGGCCTGGTGGACGGCCGTGCCAAATTTGCGGCCTCCACCGGACCCTATAGGATTTGATGGGTTGCAAAACAATTCATGGCCGGCATCGGAGGGCTTGCGCCGTTTCCGCCTCGGCTGGGCAAAGGAGAGCTGCCCCTTTGCCGGAGCGAGGCTGGACGATGGAACGATGATTGGGAGGCTTGCCGCAAAAGAAGGTGATCCTGCCTCCCATTGCAAAGTTGAGTTGCCCCAGGAATAAGATGAATCAGCCGGGGCGGCAGCATCCGTTTTTTTTATGCACGCGCCTAAAATCAAGTCGCGGGCCGGTGCCGCCCTGCGTGGTGCTTGCCCGTTTAGAACCACAAACGTCGCCTCCTTGGACCGGGTTAACGCAACGTAGAGCAAACAAAGGGCTTCCAAGGCCTGGTCAGCCTGTTGCGAGGCCGCCACCCGACCCAAGGCGGGTTCCCAAGCCTGCAGCCATTTAGGGGGTTGAGCCAGACAGCCCACCGCAATACCTCGTTCGTCGCGCCGGATCAGCACTTCGCCCTCCCCCCCGATTGCTGAATCCAAATCCGGCAGAAAGACCACATCAAAGCCCAACCCTTTGGACTTGTGAATTGTCATGACATGGATAGCGCCGGTGGCGGCGGTTTCGCGGACGGTGAGCTTTTGCAACGCCGCAAGCCACTCCGCCAGCGTAAGCCCCGTCCCGGATTGCCGGGCCAGCTGGCTGACGTGGTGCAGACAATATTCCAAATAGGAATCGTTTTGCCCGGGTGCCAAAGCGGCGCACCATTGGCTCGTCACCTCTGCGGCGCCAGACCGGGCGATGTCCTCGTTCCAGTGCCGCCAAACGCTGCCGGGCCTGACATCGGCGCCCCCGCCGTCTGAAAGCGGTTGAATGAGAACATCCCAGAGCGGGGTGATGCGGGTCAGGCCCCCGGCCAGAGTGTTCGCCGGGGCGGCGAGCCATCGCAGCGCATCCACGAAGGCGGCAACGACGGGGGACTGTTCGGCAAGTGTGGCAACCCCTTCCACCATGACTTGGGGGACACCGTTGTTGCGGAGCCAGCCGGCGAGGGCTTGGGCGTTCTGGTTCTTGCGCACCAAAATGCCACAGGTCAACCCCCGCTCCAGTGGCCGCACAGATTCGAGCACGGACTTGATAAGCCGCCCTTGAGGGGCCAGTTTATCGGCCGCCTCGTCCCCGTTTGAATCTTCAACCACCTCGCACTCCTCGCTCTCCTCCTCCTCGTCCGTCGCTGTGAGCAGCACGGCGGCGTAGCCGGAGTGTTTGGCGCGATCCGGTGCGGCCACATGCGGGTCGTAATCCCAGCGCCGCAGCGCGGCGGGCGGAAAGAGGGCGGCATCGCGCAAAGCCGGGTTGCTGGCAGGAGTGCAAACGCGGTTGACCAGCTCCAGGACCGCAGGGCGGGAGCGCCATGACTCGGCCATGATCTGTTCTTGGAACAGGCCGGGATAGTTCTGAAGCAATTCCCCGGACAAACGCGGTTCCCCCCGCGCCAGCCATAAATGGATTGTTTGGCATCGCCGACGATGAACACGGATTTCGCGCCATCGCCGTCCTGAAGCGCCTCATCAAGCCAGGGTTTCAAAACGCCCCACTGCACCCGACTGGTGTCCTGAAACTCATCGAGCAGCCAGTGATCAAACTTCTGATACCAGCGCAGCCCCAGCAGGAGAAGGGCCGACCGAGCCTCGGATCCGGCCAGATTTTCATCCAACAAGAGCGGAAGGTCGTCGAAGGTGAGCCGGCCTTTGCGCCGGGCCATCTGATCGTAAAGCTTCTCGTATTTTGAAACGACCCCGCCGATGGCGGCGGTCTTCTGCGACAACGCCTCGCACTCCGCCGCGATCCAGCCGGCGAGAATGCCCCGCAAGGGCGTCAAAATGGCGGCCGGCACCGTTCGGGGCCTCGATTGGAAATCAAAAGTCCATTCAGCCTCAGGCCAGTTATTCCAGAGCAAGACCAGCTTTCCATCGGCTTTGAGCCAGGCGGGCATAGTGCCGGGAGTGGTGCCGGGAATGCGTTGAGCCACCCATTCCAAGGCCCCCGCCAAAGCCTTACCCAGGCCGGCATGCCCGAAGTTGTGAGCGGCGATTTGCTCTGCCAATGCCGAGGCGGCCTGCCTCCAATCGGGGTGGGGGAGCGGCGCGGTGCCGTTCCAAAACCCCTTGCCGCCCCAGGCTCGGGCCTGCGGCAGGGCGCGGAGAAGTTTTTGATAGGACTGCACAAACACCCCCAATTCCCCACGCAGGCTGCTGGACGATTTCAAGGTGGCCAGCTTCAAGGCCTGGCCGAAAGCAGCCAGATCGGGGCCTTGAACCTCGTTAAAAACCGCTCCAAGGATTTCCTCGCGTTGCCGCTCCAAAGCCGGCTCGTCCAGGATTGCAAACCCGCCCAAACCCAGTTCAAAAGCCAAGGTCTGCACGGAGCGCGACATGAAACTGTCAATCGTTCCGAGCATCAACCGGTCAAACTCGTTGATCATTTCCTCCAGCGCTGACTCCAGCGCCTGTTGACCGGCTTCCACCTCCACTCCCGGTGCCAGACCCGCAAAGCCTTTTGCAGGATCCCCCTTGACCAGTTGGATTAGGTCGGCCTGCAATTTGGCGCGCTGCCCGGCATCCGCGGCGGCGGCGGCCAGGCGCTGAAGAATGCGCTGGGTGAATTCGCCCGCACCTTTCCGGGTGAAGGTCAGAGCAACGATTTTTGACGGCGCAGCCCGCCCTTGAGCCATGAGTTGCAAGAGCAATAGGGCAAGATAACGGTTGGCCAGTTGATACGTTTTACCCGTGCCGGCCGAGGCTCGAATGAGGGTGTGTTGCAGTGCCGTGCTCATTTCTATTCCACTCCTTTCAAAACCGGGTTCTTTCCAAGAAAATCCTTCCATTCCGCACCGAGCGCTCTCTCCAATCCCTCGGGAGCGACCCGAGCCAGATCATCGTAGGACACTTGCGGCGCGGGGGGCCAGAACACCCCGTCTCGAATGCGCCGGGCGGCCGCTTCGGCCCAGTCCAGAGCACTCCCGATCCTTAAATCCAAGTGCTTGAAGGGGGTGAACCCGGTTTTACCGGTGGCTTCCGGGAGTTGCACGTAGCAGGCCTCCGGCAAGCTATTCAGAAGCCATTGCTGTTGCACGGCTGCGGCGTAAAGGGGAAGCTGGAGATCGGTCCAAGCCGCTGTTTTTTGCCGGCCTATGGGGGGCACCAGAGGAGCCAGAGCCGGAGGACACTTCTCCTTTGACCAAGGCCGCAAATGCGCCTTCTCCGGTGCCAGAACGGTTTTACCTGTCTTATAATCAATCACCTGCATCCGGCCGTCATGGTGGCGGTCAATGCGGTCGATTTTCATTTCCACGGGCAGCCCGCCCAGCGTCAGCACCCCGGAAAGAGAGAACTCCACTTCAATCACCTGCCAGCCCTCCAGCCGATGGGCAGCCTGTTTTTCTGCCAGTGCCGCCAGGCGCTCCTGGGCCGACAGGATCTGAAGGCGGATCAGGGCGGGGAGCCGGACGCCAAACTGTCGGGTGACTTGGCGGGAGAGGATTTCCCGCCAGCAGCTTTCCAGCTGGTGCGCTTCGGCCCATTCGCGCGCCACCGGGTCCTGTCCCCATTCACGCAGCACGGCATGGATCAAATCACCAAAGCGCGCCGGGGCCAGTTCGCCGTTGAAAGCCTCGAAGGATTCCCATCCCAAAACACGCGAAAAATAAAAGCGCGTCGGACAGGCAAGATAGGCTTTGAGCAGAGATGGACTGATCTGTTTCCATTCCCGGTTGGACGGCATGCCCTCAGGCCGCCGCAATTGCCACCCGCCCCGGGACCAGGCTGGCGTGGGCTGCAGCGGAATGTCGGCGTATTCCTTCACCCATCCGAGCACGCGTCCGGGCAACTGCCGGCGCGATGCGTGCAGCAAAACCCGGGAGGGCTTTGCCGGTTCGCCTTTGCCGTCGACCTGAGCGGTGATCACTGTGACACTGCCTGAAGTGCGCCGCCCCTCGAGCATCGCGGTGTAGAGGAAAACCTCCCGCGCCAGCCGGGAGGCACGGTTGCGCAGGCCGAGCTTTTCCCGCACCGCCTCGGTAATGAGCGGATGGGCGGGCGGGACTTCGGGCACATGCCCCTCGTGCAAGGCAGCCAAAATGAGGTGCGGGGCCGGGTCAAAGGCAAGCTCAATCCAACCCTGCAATGCCAAAACCCCCTCGGAGACCTCGCTGATTCGGGGCACTGAACCGAGCGTGGTGGCCAGCCATTTCAAGCGGATAGACAGGCTGAACCCGGCCTTGGCCAGGTTCGGCCAGACCTCCATTTCGGCCAGGGCGGGCTGAGCAGCCTCGGACTGGTGGGTCTCCAGCCAGACACGCAGCTGGGTTTCCAGCGGCCCGCCGTCCACTGGTGCGTTGGTGACGAATTGATAAATTTGATTGAGCAAGTTGCCTGTGGCCCGACTGGTTTCCCGCCACGCCACCTTTGATTCGGCTTCGAGTTCCCCATTCCCGGTGCCTTCTTCCAGCAGCCGCTTGATGGTGTCGGCGGCGCTGGTGGCCGCATGCTCGATCTCCCATTTGCCAAGCCTGGCCAGAACCGCTCGAGGACTGCCCTCCTTCACCCAATCCATCCATACCCAGGGATGCCTCGCCAGCCGAGCAATGGCGGCGTGCTCCTCCGGCATCTCGAGAGCGGCGGCCAATGCGCCCAGTAATTCGGGCCATCCGTCTTTTGCCAGGAGCAACGACTCCGGCTCGAATGTCGCCCAGCCCGCCTCCTGAAAACGCCGCGAAATGGCCGAGGAGAAAGTATTATCACAGACCCCCACCGCTAATTCGAGGTTGTTTTTGCCTTCGCAGGCAGCCACAACGGCCTTGGCCACAGCCACGGGATCGGCCGCCACACTTGCGACTTGCGGCACCGGCGTTGCGTGTTGCCGGCGGTCGCACCAGAAACCCGGATCCGGCCGTCCCCAGATATCGAAAGCCGCACGGTATTCAACCGGAGCACCCACCAACACCTTGAACCGCACGCCTTGCAAAGTCAGATGGTTCCAAGCCGTCACGGCCAGTGGGGTGGGGTCGGTGACTCCTGCGAGAATGATTTCCTCGACCCCGGCCGGACAGACCGGGTTCATAGCCCGCTGGCCCTTGGCGTTGACAGGGTCGTCGAACCCCCAAGTTTTCCAGAGCTCCACCACGCGGGATTCCAGCCTGGCCAATTCTTTCCATCGATCCGCCTCCTCACTGAGCTCGGAAGATACCCGGATGAAATCCGCGCTGCCCGACACCAACAACTCGCGGGACTGCTCGATTTGCTGCAGCACGGACAGCCGCCAAGCATCGTCCTTTTCCCCCAACCCGGAAGGGAAAAGATTGCGGACTTGGTCGTCGTCGGTATTTCGAAGCACATCCAGCCATCCTGCCCAGCGCACCGCGTCGGGCATCTGCGATTCCGGCCGGAAGAAATCATCAGGCGTGGCGATGCGCGGCCCGAGCATGGCACCCGTGCCGTCCTTGGCCGTGCGGGCAATGAGCCGCTCCCGCAAACTGCGCCCCGCCTCCCGGGTGGGCACGACCACGAGGCGGTGTTTAAGGATGGCCGGTTCCCGGGTAAGCCATTCGGAAAACACCTCTGTCCAAGGCTGGGACCATCCGAGAAAAACGAGTTCTGGTGTCATGGGTTTGCTTCAATGTGTCACCGCCCGGATTGTGTCGAGGCCGCATGACTCAGGTTAGTGTGATGGATCTAGAATGCGTTGTCATCCCCGGGCTTGGCTTTTGCATGTCATTGTTTTTGCTACAGCCCCGGGAGCCCGTCCCTGCTTCTCATCGCAATCGCCGCACTCGCAGCCGGGTGCGAGTCGCAATCGCGCAAAGCGGCCGGGTGATGGTTCAGAATCAAACTAAATTATCCTAAAATTCAGAGAAACTGCAGTTCTCTCGTCCACCCGCTGAATGGACATATCGGCCCACCCCGGTTCCGCGCAGAGTGTTCGTTTGGGTTGGAAAGCGAAAAGTCTTGGACTGGCGCTTCATCGCGCCGGGGCGCGCAATTTCCCCAGGGAAAGCGGACTACCGCTTGCAGCCTCCGTCTTTTGCTGGCATTTGAATCCGACCGACCGTAATCTCAGCCGATATGGGAGGATGCCAATCCCGCCCGACCATTCCGCCATGATACGATTTAACAAACAAAAGCGGCTCTTGCTCACCATCGCGCTGATGCTGGGGCTGGGCCGGGAAGCTCTTGCCAGCCCGAATCTGGATCTGGCCCGCCAGTTGAACCAGGCCTTTGTCGAAGTTGCCGAAAAAGTTTCTCCTTCCGTGGTGGTCATCCTGATCAAGGAAAAGCCCGGCACCAGACACAATGAAACCGAGGATGACTATGGCGCGGGACCGCAGGACTCCGCGCCGCGCGGCCATTCCCGCCAGTTTAGCCGGCCCAAATCCGACACCCCCCCGCCCAACGACGATTCCCAAGTGCAGGGTTCGGGGGTGATCCTCCGCAAAGACGGATACATACTGACCAATAATCATGTGGTGGAGAACGCGGCTCAGATCCAGGTGCGGCTTCTGGACGGGCGGACTTTCAAGGGCAAACTGCGCGGAACGGACCCAGCCTCGGATCTGGCGGTGATCAAGATTGAGGGCGAGAACCTACCAGCGGCCAAGCTGGGCGACTCGGCTAAAACCCGGGTGGGCGAGTTTGCCATCGCCATCGGCGCCCCGTTCGACTTTGAATACAGCGTCACCTTCGGCCATGTCAGCGCGAAAGGCCGCTCCAACGTGGTCCCCTACACCGAGGGCGGCGGCGGCCTGGACCAGGATTTCCTTCAAACCGACGCAAGCATCAACCCCGGTAACAGCGGCGGACCGCTGCTCAACATTGATGGAGAGGTCATCGGCATCAACACCCTCATCGAGGGATTGCATACCGGCATCGGCTTTGCCATCCCGAGCAACCTAGCCGGGGAGATCAGCGAGCAACTCATCGCCCGGGGCAAGTTCAGCCGCGCCTGGTTAGGAGTGGAAATTCATGCGGTGCGCGACGACCCGGACTTTCATGAGCTGGTCGGCGGCGTGGACGAGGGGGTCATTGTGAAATCCATACTGCCCGACAGCCCGGCATCTCAGTCGGGCCTGCATCCGGGGGATGTGATCACGGCCCTCAACGGCCGGCGGTTGTTCACCGCGCAGCAACTGCGGGATGAGGTCCGACATAAGGGAATCGGACACTCTCTGACGCTCGAGGTCTTCCGTGGCGGCAAAACCCTGTCGGTCCGCATCAAGCCCGTGGAATATGTGGATCCGGCGCAACCGGCCGTTGCCGACGCATCCACGGGTGAAAATGCCTCCAGCGGGCTGGGGATAACCGTTCACGCCCTGACCAGGGAGCTGGCCGACCAGTTCCGGGTGGAGCTGACCCGGGGACTGATTGTGGTAGCCGTGGACCGCAACGGGGCGGCGGCGCGCTGCGACATCCAACCGGGGGATATTGTGACGGAAATCAACCGGCAGCCAGCCACAACCCCGGGCCAGTTCCGCGAACTTGTCAAGAGATCTGATTTGAAGCGGGGGGTGATTCTCAATCTGGTTTCCCGCGATTCCTCCCGGTTTGAGATTCTCAAGCAAAACAGCGAGTAATAACCCACCTGCCAAACCCGCCGCCCTGGGCCCGGTCAGGTTGATTAGCGGCCAGATCGGCGTGGCAAAGGATCCGCGGGATTGAAACCATCAACGGCGGAATGGATTTCCCGCCCAAAGCGTTAGAATTGACGCATGGTCTCCTTTCTCAAACTTTTCCCTTTCGCGTCTCTCCCACGCTTTCAAACTAACTTCCTCAATTGTTGCGGTGGTGATCAAGGCGTGGATGAGTGAATAAAATCGTGGGCGATGAGCGCTTTTGCATGGCTGGTTTCGGTTCACCTGACGGGTGAAGGAAAGGATGAGATTTCCTTGGATGCCTTGCCGGGAAAATTCACGGCCATACGAACAGAAAAGGCCGGCTGAACTCCAACTGCAGATTTAGTTTATATGGACATGCCGCCACTCCTGCGCTGAATTTCCAATTTGCGCCCAGCGCTTTGCTCTTCGCCCCCCCGGTAACGCCTCCTTACGTTGGCGGCCACAGGGCATTGGCGAGAAAGGTTGCGCCATCAGAGAAGTCATTCATCCCCCTCCATGCCCAACATGCGCTTGATGGTAAATCTCCCGCCTCAAGCCAAATCGACTGGGGTTCATGAAGACCCTGGAGACCGAAAAGGGCCTCCGATTCCTCCGCGATATATCACTTTATGTTTGCTTGAGTTTAATCTCAAAGATGCTTTCGGATGGATCGGAGATCCGCGATTGATCCCAAGTGCGGCTTGTAGGCTTCTCACTTGAGAAACCTCGCAAACCCAAGGTCACCGGTATCAACGGTTTTTTTAACGGCTTCTGCACGGCCCAACCGGTGGGTTGGGCCCGGAAAATCCGCAGGGGATCGGAGCTCTCGCGGCACCCTTTGCAAACTACGGTTCTCGTTCGTCCAGTCATTCCCGGACCAGCCGACACACTAACCATGCCGCGCGGCGGGGCACGAAGCGGATTTTGAGAGGGGATGACGGACGGAGAAAGTGCCGCGAAAAATTCCACATCACCCCTCAGCGGCCAAGACACTGCAGTCAACTGAACTGTGCGGGAAATCCCGGGATCAACCCGCCACTCATGAAACGTGACCCGGGGCAACCTAAGAGGATTAATAAATTCATTGGAATAGGTTTTATAAGGGCACGGCAGAAGGGGCTTCAAGCGGAGCGTTCAAAACTTCCAGTCGCACCGAAACAAATGAAGCTCAACGTTTCAACACCGGAGTTCTGCGTGATTACACCCGGTGCCAATCACACCAGTGCAGCTCCCAGTGTTTTGGCCAAGTCGATTGCCTTGTCCACCACGGTCAGAAATTTGCCGATCCCATTGACGACGTCCGCGGCGGTCTGGGCCTCCTGCAAGGCTTTGGTCAATCGCGCATCGGCGGCGTCCACTTTTTCCACGCTCGCCTGCAGCTCGGCGCTCGTCCGGCTCAGGAGCAATCCCTGCACAAGACTGATCCGGTGAAGTATTTCGCGCATTTCGGTGAGCAAGGTTTGGGCCATGATCGGGTCGCTGATGTTGTCCAACCTTTCGTAGAGGGTCTGATGACGGGACAAAAGTTGCTCGTGGAGGGCTTGCAGGTCTTGGTTCATAAATGAAGCGGTCAGGGGGTTTTAAGTTTCAGGTTAAACCGGTCATAGAGTTCGCGCCCGTGCCGGACCTCCGCCTCCAAGGCAAGCGCGGCGGTCCGAACCGGTGCCGACTGGCCAGCGGCCAGGGCATGATGCAGCTCTCCCAAGCGCAATAGAGAGCGGCTAAGAGCCAGAAGCAAGTCGTCCTGCGCCCCGCGCCGCTGCAGCAAAATGGAAAAAGCCGTCGCGATCTGACGCCGCGCGGCCAAGGCGGAGGTGTTTAGAAACGCCACCTTGCGCTCGGCCAGCAGCTCGTTCCAATGTTCCCGCGCGGTTCCGCGCAGCCCGTTGGTGGGACTGCCCCCCACGCTCTGAGCCAGCGCCGCACAAATCCGGGCGATGTCGGCATCGGCGGCTCGGATGATTTGCCGGGCATGCGCCTGGGCCCGGGCTTGAAGAATCTTGCCGCCCAGGCTGGTGAACGAGGTGGCGACGGCGGGACTGATCTGGAGTTCCAGTCCGGGATAAGCCCCGTCCCGCAAATGCCTGCCCACCTTGTTCAATTCGCCGGCCAGCGCGATGCTTTCCTCCTCAAAAGGCTGAACGAAGCGGGGTTCGGTGAGCAATTGCAAATGCTGCGCATACCGGCCAACCCCCTCCAAAATCTCCTCCCAGGCCTGCACCCCTGCCTGATCCAGCCCGATGAGAAAACCGGCTTCCACCAAATGCTCTTGAGCCGCCGCATAATCAATCGACGCCTCGGCAACCATAGTGCCAACGGCCTCAAAGGCTTGCTGCGACTGGATTCGCGTGGAGGACACGCCGGAAGAAAATGCGGCAGCCAACTCGGGATGCACACTCCTGCAACCGGCCAGCAGGGACGCCAAAAAGAGCCAAAACACGCAAACAAGCCAGCCGGTCATTTTGAATTTCATCAAGTTGTCTCCTTGCCGAACCGCTCTCCAAATGGGGCCGCGCGTCCGATCCGCCCCCCCAAGACCCTCTAAACACATGGAAATCCCATTGGTTTATTCCCATCCAAACCGGCACGTTCACCCCTCTGAATGTTTTCAATCACGCCGCTGAATTCTCCCTCCATCCTTGGACCCTGGATCCTTGGTGTCCCAAGTCTGAATTTCCACCGCAAGGATCGGGTCAAGACCCTTAGCCCCGGTTCCATCAAAGGTCAAGCGGGCGGGTTTGGCGGAAGGCCCGGAGAATGTAAGGAGGGGGCATAGAACTCATTGCGTTTTCAGCGCCGAACGCTACCCTGCGAACATGCGCTTCATTGGCAACATCATTGAGAAATTGCAGCGGCATCCCAAACGGGTTGTGTTTCCAGAAGGCTTGGAGCCGCGAGTCCTTCAAGCTGCCCGCCAGTTTCATTCCCTGCGCCTGGGCGCCCCCATTTTGCTGGGCGACCGGACGAAGATCAAAGCAATGGCTTTGGATTTGAATGTTCCCTTGGAGGGCATCCGCATCATCAATCCCGCCGAGAGCGAGGAGCTGGAGAATTTCGCCGTGCGCTTTGGCTCGCTGCGCCGTTTTAAGGGGCTCAAACTGCCCGAGGCGCGCGAAGCCGTTCTGCAGCCCAATTATTTCGGATCCATGATGCTGGCCATGCATCAGGCCGACGGGCTTGTTTCGGGCACCAGCCACACCACCGGGAGCGTGCTGCGACCCCTGTTCCAGATCGTGAAAATGGCGCCGGGCAACGCCACCGCCTCGAGCTGCCAGGTCATGGAGGTGGAGGATTCGCAGTTCGGCGAGCAGGGCGTGCTCTTCATGGCCGACTGCGGCGTGATTCCCGAACCCACGGTGGACCAGCTGGCCGACATTGCCGTTTCCACCGCGCAACTCGCCCGCCAACTCCTCAACATCCGGCCCCGCGTCGCCTTGCTTTCCTTCTCGACAAAAGGCAGCGCGACCCATCCTAGCATCGGCCGCGTCCAGGCAGCCACCGCCTTGGCCCGACAGAAGGCCGAGCAGAAACAGCTCGAGGCGGAATTCGACGGAGAACTCCAGGTCGACGCCGCCCTCTCGCCCGAAATCGCGCTGCGCAAACTGCCGGAAAGCAAAGTGGGCGGCCGGGCCAACGTGTTGATTTTTCCCGACCTCAATTCAGGCAACATCGCCAGCAAACTCGTCCGGCAAGTCGCCCGGGCCAATGCCTATGGCCAGATCCTGCTCGGCCTGGACCGGCCCTCGGCCGATGTGTCGCGCGGCTCAAACGCCCACGACATCCTGGGGGTCGCCGCCATCGTTGGCGTTCAGGCCGTCGACTATCACAAGCTCTACCCAGGTGCCGGTGAAAACCTGCCCGGAGAATAAAACCCAACAACCGCGATGACCCTCGACAAACTTGCGGCCCCTGTCCTAGCCAACTCCATGAACACCGTCACCCCCCGCGTCTTCATTGCCGCCACGCGCCAGAACGACGGCAAAACCACCACCTCTCTGGGGCTTATCGCCGCCCTCCAAGCCCACTTCCCCCGCGTCGGCTACATCAAACCCGTCGGCCAGCGCTTCGTCGAAATCGAGGAGCAGAAGATTGACGAGGACACCGTCCTAATGGACAGCGTTTACCGGCTCAACTGCCCGCTGGTAGACATGAGCCCGATTGCCGTGGAGCCGGATTTCACCCGGAAATACCTTCTTCAGTCAAACAACGAGGCGCTCGTCAAAAAAATCCTCAAGGCATTTGATCGCGTCGCATGGGAAAAGGACTTCGTCCTCTGCGAAGGCTCGGGCCATGCCGGCGTGGGCTCCGTCTTCGATTTGTCCAACGCCCAGGTCGCCAAAACCCTCGGCGCCAAGGTCATCATCGTCACCCAGGGCGGCATCGGCAAACCCATCGACGAGGTCGCTCTCAACCAGGCCCTCTTTGAAAAGGAAGGCGTGGAGATCATCGGCGTCATCCTCAACAAAGTCATGGGCGACAAGATGGATTACGTGACCGACTTTGCCCGGCGCGGCCTCAAGCGCAGAGGCTTGGAACTGCTCGGCGTCATTCCCCATCAGCGCATCCTGGCCAAGCCCACGGTGGACTTGGTCCGGGAAGCCCTCGAAGCCATCCTGCTCAACCAACCCCAAAACCTCCACGGCTTGGTCGACGATGTGATTGTGGGCGCCATGGCCGCCCAGCACGCAATCAATTACTTCCGCCCCGGCGCTCTGCTCATCACCCCGGGGGACCGCGAGGACATTCTTCTGGCTGCCTGCTCCAGCTTGGACACCCAGCTTGAGGCCCGCATGGTGGGCATCGTGTTGACAGGCGGCCTCCAACCCAGTCCCGCCGTGACCAAGATCATCCGCTCCATGTCCATCCCGGTATTGCTTGCCAGGCAGGACAGTTACGAGACGGCCTCCACAGTGCATGATCTGACGGTGAAAACCCGGCCAAGCGACGCCGAAAAAATCTCTCTCATCCGGGATCTCATCGCCCGGAACGTGAACCTTCCAAAAATCCTCCAAGCCTTGTGATATGACCACCCTGCCCTCTTTCAACCCGGCTCTGACCAGTCTGCCGGTCTACCAACCCGGACGCCCGATCGACGAAGTGGCCCGCGAACTGGGCCTGCCCCCCTCCAGCATCATCAAACTGGCGTCCAATGAAAACCCGCTTGGCCCCTCCCGGCTGGCCTTAGCCGCCATGCGCAAGGCCCTCCGCCATAACCACCTCTACCCCGACGGCAGCGCCTTCCACCTTAAACAAAAGCTCGCCGCCAAACTCGCCCTCACCCCGGCCCACTTGATCCTCGGCAACGGTTCCAACGAAATCATCGAATTCCTCGGCCACGCCCTCCTCTCGCCCGCTGCCGAAGTGGTCGTCTCCCAATACTGCTTTGCCGTCTACTCCATCGTCACGGCCCTCTTCGGGGCCAAGCTTGTGACCGTGCCCGCCAAGGACTTGGGGCACGATCTGGACGCCATGCTGGCGGCCATCACGCCCGCCACGCGGATTGTTTTTGTGGCGAACCCGAACAATCCGACGGGCACCTTGGTTTCACGCGAGGCCCTCCGCCGGTTTGTCGATGCCTTTCCGCCCCATGTGGTTCTGGCACTCGACGAGGCTTATGTGGAATTTCTCGAGGAACCGTTAGACCTGCTGCCGGACATCCGCACCGGGACCAAACCCAATCTCGTGATAATGCGCACCTTCTCGAAAATCTATGGCCTGGCAGGCAGCCGCATCGGCTATGGCATCGGACACCCGGAGCTTGTCGCCGCACTGGAAAAAATCCGCCAACCCTTCAATCTCAACGCCATTGCCCAAGCAGGCGCTCTGGCCGCGCTGGACGATGACGCCCATGTCCAGAAGAGCAAGCGGATCAACGAGCGCGGCCTTAAACTTTACACCCGCACATTGCGCCGGCTCGGTCTGGAGTTTGTGCCATCCTCTGCCAATTTCGTTCTGGTCAAAGTGGGCCAGGGCCGCCAAGTCTTCGATGCCCTGCAACGAAAAGGCGTCATCACCCGCCCTATGGGAGGCTATGCGCTGCCGGAATGGATCCGCATCTCCGTGGGAACGCCAGCCGAGAACAGGCGCTGCCTCGACGCACTGGCAGAGGTGCTTGCGGAAATAAAGTGACCAACCCCGGTCCCACCCGGAGCCGGCACCCTGCCAAGTCAGGGGCCCCCATAGTTTCCAACCGTCGGTCGCCCGGTTAATCAAGGCCGCTGTAGCCTGAAAAAACGAACGCCCTCCCCTACGGGCACCGTGCTGAGATTCAAACCGGTGTTGGTGTCCACCATCGGCGATGGGACAACGGCCGACCAGCCCGCCGGCGGCGCCAGATCCAGAGCCCCCATGAGGGTGAAGCCGGCCGGATAAGCCGGCCAAGAGAAGATGAGGTTGGTGCCTGCCGTTGCCATGCCAAGAGGCTGGGTGAAAAACTCAAAGGCTAGACCGTAATTTTCCACCGCGGAAACAAGGCTGTTGGTGGTTTTCTGCACCTGCAAATCATAGCGCCCCGCCGCCACTGCGGGCACAAACAAATGCCGAACGTTGTCCACCGCGCCGGTGCTCACAGCCACAATATTGCTGTTGGCTGCATTGACGAGAAACAGGTTGAGATTGTTGACCCGCAACTGGCCTGCCTGCCGGTTCCAGACCATCGTTGCCGTCAAGGTAAAAGGCCCGGCGTTGCTCGCACTCAGGTTAAAGTAGTAATGGTTGACCACCTCTTTCATGGCCGAACCGCTTCCGCTGTTCGTGATCGAACCATAGTCCCACCCCGTCAATGAGGGTTCGTTGATGATGTTGGTTCCCGGCACATGCGCGGCCCCCGGGGCATTGGTGGTGACTTGTAGCCGGGATTGCCTGCCCCCTTTGAGCTGCTTCCACGAATTGTAGACATTGAGCACTCCAGCACCATGTCGCGCGTCCATGGGGCGACCGGGGCCGTTGGTCCAGTCGGCAGGCTTGACCGCCCCGTTAAGCAACAGGGCCTTGAGCACGGTCAGATTTGTAGCCACGCCCGCAGTGCCAGCCCCCCCGTCGTTGCGAGCCGCCGCCTGAAGCAAAAGCACCGCCGCCCCGGAAACATAGGCCGTGGCGTAACTAACCGCCCCGCCGGGCGCCTGGGCATCATCAGGCGCCACCAAATCGGGCTTGCACCGCCCATCCTCCGTCGGTCCAAGGGCCGTGTAGGGATTGTTGTAAATCCCCACCGCAACCCCGTTGAAACAGCTCGCCGGCGAATAGATCGGCCCGCCCGGAGCGCCGGAAACAATCACCGCATTATGATTGAATGCATAATTGTCCAGCGCCTGGTCCACGGTGGAGTTGGTGGCGCCAAAGGTGAAACTTTGGTTGACCACCCGGGCCGCGATACTGGCCGGAGCGGGGCCGATCAGCAGGTTGATAAAATAATTGGCCTCGTAATTGTAAACGTGGCTCACATTTGTCGCCACACCATTGGGCACCCCGTAGAAATTGCCCGCCACCGTGTCGGCATGCGCCGATTCACTCCCGATGCCATTGGGAAATGTGGTGGAGGTGGCACCGCTGCTGGAAATCCAAGTGAACAGCCCCTGAGCCTGCCCCACGGTCGACGGGTTGACCTGGCAATCGTTTCCACCGTAGGTGTTGGGGGCTTCCGGCTGGGCTACCGCTATGCCAGTGCCTTTGAGCGACGCATCAAAACGCCGCAGCAGGTTCAACCCAATGACATCCAGATCACTGGCCTGCACGCCAAGTGCAATCCAAAACAAAACTTGTGAGCAGAAAAACTTCACGCCGATTTATCACCACTCATTAACCCGCAGTCCCCGGCAAAGTCAAGACCACCGCGCATCCCGCCCCCCGCTCTGGCGCGGGGATTGCTCTCTTCCCAGGTGGAGTGACTGCATGGCAACAAAAATGAATCTGATGAAATATCTGCAGGAAGTGCGGGGATTCGCCCAAATCGAGGCGCACCCCTTCCCAAACCATACCCCGGCTCTCCGGATTTACCCGCTGGCAGCAGACCGGCCGCAGCTCAGGAAACACCTGCCTGTGATCTTCAAGGACCCGCCCGCCCTGCCACTGCCGGTCAAAATCAATTTCGTCCCCGGAACAAGCGCCGCTCCGTAAAGCCTTGCCAGCAAACGGCAAAAACTCCGGCGCCCGCTTAAAAAACCACGACTCCACGACCTCGCGCCCGCCATTTCGCAATCCGCTTGAGTCCCTGCTCAATGCCCCCGTCCTCCTGCCATCGCACCGGCTTGAATTCTCAGAAACCCCTTCAGACAACGCACGCGCCGCAAAACCCTGCCAAGCACCCGCCGCCTTTTTTCAACAGGATCGGCCCTTAGAGCCTGTCTGAAAAGTCATGATCGTCCAGCAATCAAGCGAGTCTGCGGAGTTGGATTCGTATCATTGCAATATATACCAAAGCCTCTGCGCTGGAGTCCGTGGTCTCGTAATCGCGCACCAGTCGCCGCTGGCAC
>CAIQOK010000020.1 GCA_903873415.1 uncultured Verrucomicrobiota bacterium
GTGCCAGCGGCGACTGGTGCGCGATTACGAGACCACGGACTCCAGCGCAGAGGCTTTGGTATATATTGCAATGATACGAATCCAACTCCGCAGACTCGCTTGATTGCTGGACGATCATGACTTTTCAGACAGGCTCTAAGGCGGATTTCAGCACGTTATCTCTGCCGAACAGCACCGCAGTGACCTTGGACGGAGATCAAACGATTGGGAGCTTGGTGTTCGGCGATGTCGGAAACGCGAAGGGTTGGACCGCCGACACCGGCAGCGGCGGTACGCTCACGCTGGACGGTTACATGTCCGGCGTCATCGTTAGCAACACTCCTGCGGCCATTAATGCAGCCGTGGCAGGCACGAACGGACTGGCTAAGAGCGGCAGCGGAGTGCTGACATTGGGCGGGGCCAACCTCTTTTCCGGGCCTCTTACGATTCAAGCCGGAAGTGTGGTCGTGGGCAACGCTCACGCCCTCAGCGATGCGAGCGCTCAAGTCCTGCTCTATGCCGGCTCCACGCTTGATCTCAATGGGTTCACTCCGTTTGTGCCTGAAGCGGTGAATGTGGCGGCGGGCGGGGCCGGCGCTCCAGCTGCGATCGTGAACAATGCTCCGGCAAGATCCGCTAACCTGATGGTAACCCTGAATAACGATGCCGCCTTCGGTGTCGGAGACCCTGCGGGTAGCATCTATTGCCAATGGTCGTTTAACGGCAACGGTCATAAACTAACCAAAACAGGTCCCGGATTGATGTGGGTTTATGTGAACGGCGGCGATTGGAAATTCGGCGACATTGATATTCAGGCGGGGCAACTCCTGTTGGATGCGAATTACTTCGCCTACACCGACACCAACTATCCCACCTCTGTGCTCACGGTCAGGAGTAATGGCGTCTTTGCCATGACGCATAACGGGGGATATAAGTTCAGCAAGCGTGTTGTAATCCAACCAGGTGGTTTGTTTAACGGTGCCGCCGGCGGTTCGGGGACCCTGACGGAATCCTTGGAGGTTCAGGGTAGCACAGGACAGACCAACATTTTCCTGGCTTCAAACGCCGGGACAACCATCAACGGTCCGGTGATTGGTGCCGGCGATCTTGTTCTGGCGGGAGCGGGACAGTTGACGCTCAACGGGACGAATAGCTATTCAGGCAATACTCTTGTCAAAAGCGGCACCCTTAGCCTGGGGACCAACGCCACCATCTCGACGACCTCCGTTATCAGCGTGATGTTGGGCGGGGTGTTCGATCCCTCCGGCACGACCTATCCCTATGTCTGGACCCAGGGTCCCAGCCAGAGTTTGATCGGAGACGGACAGGTTTACGGCAATCTTATTATCAATGGAACCGTCTCGCCGGCCGGTCTTAAAACCGGCAGCTCAATCGGCACCCTTTACTTCAACTACAATGACAACGTGACCCTTGCGGGGACCACGGTTGTGGAAGTGAACAAAGACAATGGCGTTGCCTCCGATTTGCTCAGGAATTTGTCCGGCACCTTCACGTATGGCGGCACGCTGCAGGTGAGGCTGACCGGTGCGGCTCCGCTCGCTGTGGGCGACACCTTTTATTTGTTTGAAGCAAGTGGGTTCCTGGGGGCGTTCGCCACCATTCAGCTGCCTCAAGGCTATTCCTGGGATACCAGCCAGTTGTCCGTGTCCGGGGCGGTCACAGTCGCCGCAATTGGTTCTCCCACGCCGCCTAGTATCAGTTTCGTCAAAGTGTCCGGGGGCAATCTCACGCTTGTCGGTGGTGGGGGTGTGCCAGGGGCAACCTTTCAGGTGTTGAGCTCCACAAACCTCGCGGCACCGCGGTTAAACTGGCTGCCCCTCATGACCAATATCTTTGCTCCGGACGGAGGCTTCACCAACCTGATCCCGGTCAACCCGGTTGATTCGCAGCGCTACTACGGCCTGCAGGCGCCTTGACAAGTTTAGGAGATGGGGGTTGCGGTTGTTGTGTGTTGGGTGGAAGTGCCATGGGGCACTTCCGCCTTTCTTCAATAGCAGCGCAAGCGGCACAATCTCCAGGTTTTTTTTGGGTGATGCGTTGTCTACACAAAAACACTAGCCTGATCAGACCAATGCAAACTAATTTCAATATTTATTCGTGCTATGTTTCGAAAAACAAGCGGCCGAAGCGGAGCGGACGCTCCCGGTGCCCTGTGGACTTATGCATCCGTTTTGTCCTCGCCTTACTCCTTCTTGGAGCATCTCCGCTCCTCAAGGCTGCGGAGGCTGCCCGGCCCAATATTGTGCTCATTCTCATGGATGACATGGGCTGGAAGGATCTTGGATGTTTCGGCGCGAAACTTTACGAGACGCCCAATATCGACAAGCTCTGTGCCGCCGGCACAAGGTTCAGCACGGCCTACACCACCGCGGCTATTTGCTCACCCGCCCGCGCCAGTCTGATGACCGGAATGCACCCCGTCAGGCTCGGCATGTGGAATCATATCCACTACATACGTCCCGGCATCCCGATCCTTCCCTCCTATCTGAAAGCGGCGCGCTATCAGACATGGCACGTAGGCAAATGGCACATGGGTAATCCCGCCGAAAAAACGATGCCAACGGATCTGGGGTTCGATGTGAACCGCGGTGGCGGCATTGCCTGGGGGCCGGGTTCTTATTTTTGGCCTTACGGGTGCAAGCCCGATGGCACCGGAAAGAACGTCCGCGACAGCGTGCCTTCGCTTTTCATTGGCGGTCACGAAGGGGAATATCTCACCGATCGCCTCACCGACGAAGCTTTGAAGCTTCTCGACAAGCGCGATCCCAACCGACCGTTCTTCCTCAATCTCTGGCATCACGGCGTGCACGACCCGCATGAAGGAAAACCCGAATTGGTCGCCAAGTATGCGCGGAAAATAAAGGCACTCGGCATCCACCACACCTTCCGGCTCGATCCCAAGACCGGCAGCCACCTGGTGACGAGCGAGGATAATCCCGTCTACGCCGCCATGATTGAAAGTCTTGACCAGTCGGTCGGGCGCATCGTGGAGCGTCTCAAGCGCGATGGGGTCTTTGAAAACACCTTGTTCGTGTTCTACTCCGACAACGGGGCGGTGACGGACCATGTTCCCTGCGCTCCGCTCAACGGCGGCAAAAACTCCACCTACGAGGCCGGGGAACGGGTTCCGGCGTTTGTCACATGGCCCGGACACGTCGCCCCGGGAATGACGTGCGATGACCCTGTTTATCTGACGGACATGTTTTTCACAATTCTGGGAGCAGCCCGGGTTGCGGCGCCGGACCGCGATCGCGACGGGATATCATTGTTGCCTTATTTTAACGGTGCGAAAATCCCGCCCCGCGATTTTTTCTGGTATTTTCCCGACAGCCGGTTGAAGTGGGCCCAACGCGCCAACGCCGCCATCCGCAGCAAGGCGGGATTGAAGTTTGTCATGTTCTTCAATGGCGATGCGGACGAGCTTTATGACCTGAACACCGATCTGCCCGAGGCTCATGACATTATCAAGGAGCTTCCAGAACAGGCGGAAGCCTTGCGAAAACGATTGGTCGAGTTACTCGCCCCGCACTATCCGGACATGCCTTCCCCGCCGAAGCAGTTCATAGCAGGAGTGGAAAAACGCCTGGGGCTTCCACCGGGAACTAAAACTCTGGGGGCGAAGTGAATCCCAGGCTTTCCTCACGAGTCGCGGGTTTCTTGTTACACTTCGTCGTAACCCTTGCCGCATTTGCTGATGTCCAACATCTGCCCAGTCCCACACTCCCCCGGCCCAATCTCCTGATCATTCACACCGATGAACACAACTTCCGCACGCTGGGCTGCTATCGCGCACTGCTGCCGACAAATCAAGCCTATGTCTGGGGCGACGGGGTTGCTGTCGAGACTCCCAATATCGATTGGCTGGCGCAGCACGGGTCATTGGCGGACCGGTTCTATGCGGCCTCACCTCTTTGCACGCCTTCGCGGGCCTCATTCCTCTCGGGCCGTTATCCACAGAACACCGGGGCCTTGCGCAACAATAACATATTGCGAAGCAATATCGTCAGTTTCGCAGAGGTGCTGCGCCGGAAGGGTTACGTGACAGGCTACGCCGGCAAGTGGCATCTGGCGGGTTCCGGCAGACCTCAGTTCAGCCCTGAATCCAAATTCGGGTTTGAGGAGAATCGCTATATGTTCAATCGTGGCCACTGGAAACAGCTGGAACAAACCGCCACCGGGCCGCAGGTGAAGGCCCGCGGGGCTAACGGGCAGCCGAATTATGATGTCAAAGGTGCCGATGCCAAGTCCTTCACCACGGACTTCCTGGCCGACCGGACCATTGAGTTTGTTGAATCCCACAGGCACGAGCCCTTTTGCTACATGGTTAGCATTCCCGACCCGCATGGACCGAATCTGGTGCGCCCTCCTTATGACACAATGTTTGACTACCTGAAGTTTCAGCAGCCGCACTCGGCTTTGCATCCCGGCGAAGGGCTGCCTTCATGGGCCGAGCCGCTGCCAGACAGGTTCAGCGCGAAATCCATGTCCCTCTATTTTGGCATGGTGAAATGCATCGACGATAATATCGGTCGAATCCTAGCCGCTTTGCGTCATCAGGGGCTGCTCGAAAAAACCATTGTGGTTTTCACCTCCGACCACGGTGATATGGGCGGTGAACATGGCCGGTATGACAAAGAAATCCCGCTGGAAGCCTCCGCGCGAATCCCTTTTGTAATCTATGCCCCCGGGCGCATTCGTCCCGGCTCGGTCGTTCATGAGGCCTTGTCCACCGTGGATTTCAAGCCCACGATTCTTGCGCTCATGGGACAGGCAAGCGCCGGAGGCGATGACGGCAGGGACGTTTCTCCCCTGTTTGTCGGGGGACCGATGCCGGCCAAATGGTCCGCGGCTGCCATTTCCCGTGACGCCGGCGGCCAATGGCTGATGGCGGCCACCAGCCGTTACAAGTTTGTTGTTTCTGCCGGCAGCGACCCATGCCTTTTTGATCTTGATCAGGACCCGTTCGAGATGCGCAATGAGTTTCGTTTACCAACGGCCCGAGAAACGGTCCGGGAATTGGGATGCAGGCTGTTGGACTACTGTCAAAGATTCAGCGAACCCATGTCCTACGATCCCGCTATCCAAGCGGATTTACAATGGGCTTCCAAGAGCCACGGCAAATACGTTCCCCCGAAACGACACGCCCGCAAACCCGAGCGACTAATGCCGGGTAAAGCTCCCGAATAAGGCGCGGAGCTCCGGTCGATTAAAGTAATTCAGACAAGGTAATAACGAGGGATTTATATAAACTAAGCTTGAGAGACTGGGGGTAGTGCTCGGCTTGGCAACCATGGGTGCCCGAACGCTGAATCCCATTACGCTTGAACACACCCGGATCAAAACGGTGCGCCGGGTGCTCCGTGGAGAATCGTCAGCCGCCCGGAGCCGTGATGAACATCGTTGGTTTGTCCCGACACGAAGATCCACGGTGGGGTCTCCGATCTCAAATAACAAGGCAAGACCTTGGCTGAGGCTGCTGAGTCTATGGGCGTTTGACATGGCGATGAGCCAGGCGGCGAAAGTCCCCTGTGGGGCCTTCGGAAGGCAACCACGAATGGAAGGTAACTGCATGGCCGCGAGCACGTGTGGAGTGGAAGCCCGAAACAAAACGGATTCCTGGACATAAGTGAAGCCTCGTAAGGCAGGATGAACCGGGTTTGTGTGTTCGGAAATACAACGCCCCATATTCCGAGGGGGTGATTTGGTAGTGAGTGTCCGGCCGGAAACGCGTGTTTTTGAAAACGCTCTGCTGCGTTCAGGACGGAGTACGGGCGAAATGTGGCCGCTTTTTCGTCCCTCCCTTTCCCAATCACCTGAAATCTGCAGCCACGTCGACACCTCTCCTGTCGGACCTGGCAGGCCGCCAGGGGCAGCGTTGGACCGTTCGCCCGCTGACTCGCCAGCACTGCCCGGCCGATCACATACAAGTTGTAGATCATCACCCCGTAACCCGCATATCTTTGGTAGCCTTTCATCCCAGCCTCCAGGCAGCGGTTCAACCCGTGATGCTCAAGGCTGTTGATCTTGCTCTCCACCGCGCTGTGTTGCCGCCGCAATGCCGTAAAGCGCTTCCCGCTTTCCCGCTCCGTATGCGCTGCCTTTTTTTACGAACACCTCGCGTCCCGCCGCGGCGATGCGCGCATTGATCTGCTGGAGAAGCGTTTCGTCCAGCAGGGCGACATGCTCCATCCGGTCCCAGTCGGCGTCCAGGCCCAGGCGGACGACGCCCAGGACCAGGATCTGCCAGAGGTCCATGCCCCTGCGGCCGGTGGCGTGTTTGCCGGCGAGGATTTTGGCTTCGAGCAGGGCGAAAATCTCGGCCTTGAGCGCGGGGTGGATCCAGACCCATTGAAGAGCGGACAGGATCGGCGGCAGCTCGTCGCGGCTCTTGAGCGGTAGGCGGATCTTTTCGATGGGGGTGATTTGGAGGTCGGGCCGGGCTTGGAATGTGTGGGGCATGGCGGAATATGAGTGCGAATGTTGCAGGTTCAGACATCCCAATGCGCGAGGATATTCAATATTACCATCGACATTGGCACCCGCGCATCGGAATAAAACCCAATCGTGGCAATGGTTTTAGTGTTTTCAGCCAATCACTAAAGCGCCAGCTAAAGCTGGGATTCCATTCAGAAATAAAAGCCAGAAAAATTGTTCCAATCCTTTTTTATAAAAGCCTGTGGGATTACGGCGAAATTTTGAAGATTCCAACACATCAATCAACCGGGTGCAGCGCGGGATAAAATGGCTGCGCCGCTCGGGTAATTCGGCCGGAGAACTGTAACAGGTCCTGCATAAGAACCCCGGAGTTCGGTTGTCGGAAAAATCCCCAACACCGCCTCTCTGCCGGAAGATCAACACCGATTTCCTCGTATCCCGACACCACAGGACTTGGGGCTGGTTATCGAGCGGATGCCCCGCTAGGCTTGCGTAATAAAATAAACACCGGCAGCATCTTATCAACACTTCTTATGAAACCCTTCTCATGTTGCATTCGTGGCGCCAGAATTATGGTGATCCTGATCGCTTGCGAATTCCCGCTGCCATTCTCCGTTGCAAGAGGCGATCAAGCCACCACAGCCACTTTGCACGAGGACAAAACCGGAGTGAACGCCATTCAGCTGAAAAACCGTGCCGGACTGGAATGGACGTTACTAAGACCAACCAATGGCTGGTCTCTGGGAACCCTGTCGCTGCACGGCAAGTCCGTGGAAAAGTCAGGGACCAAGGGACTGCTGTTCCTTTACAACCCGAGCGGCAACAAAGTCCGCTGGCTGGCTGCGTCGCAGGGCGAAAAAGTCGATTCTCACACAGCCCGGTTCTCCGGCCAAGACATCATCGAGGGCGTTACCATGAACTGGTCCGTCTCTATTGGCCTATCCGAAGACACGCCTGCTGCCGCCTTCACATACCGGTGGAGTGTGGATAGAAATCTCAAAGGCTGGGAGGTTTGCCTCACCTATCAAGACGGCTTTACCAAGGACTGGCGGGTGCAGAGTTATCCGTGGGCTGGCAATAGCGCGAGTGTGGCGATATCACCGATGCGCTATTGCGGCGTGCCCGGGAGCCTAGTGTATCGTCCCGACCAGTCTCTGGCGATACTGTTCGCCATCGATAGCAATTCGGATTATCTGAATCCGACGAACTGGACCGGCAAGACCGGATTTTATTTTGCCAATGGCGTCTGCGAGCCCCAGTTCCGGGCGGGTGGCGGTGAACTTCTTGCCGGAACACATTACGAACTTCCACTCCAACTCTTTATCAGCGATGCCGGGCAATTCACTGGCGCGATCACTGGTATCATGCAGTCATGGATCAAAAAAACCGGCTACCGTGTGGACAACTCGCTTCAGGTGCGCACTCCGCAGGAGTCGTTCAATATCACGCTTGAGGGACGCCGAAAGATGGAGAGCTGGAAACCGGGAATGGGTTACGAGCACGCCCGGGGAACGCCATTCGTTTACGTGGGAAACAATCCCTTCCTTGCCTACTATGAGTATCGCCTCTACGAAATCACGGGCGAGAAGGTGTGGCGCGACCGGGCGTTTGAACAGATTGATTTCGCCCTGAAAGGACAGCAACCCGGCGGGGTGTTTCATACCAGCTATTATTTTCGGAAGGAGGGTGGAGCCACGTCCCCGGGCTTTTGGAGCTGGGACTGGGGCCACAACGGCTACAAGGTGGACATCAACGCGTGGATGGTCCGCTACATCCTCCAGACTTGGCAGCGGGTAAAACAGAAAGAGGGCTTGGATCGGCAGGATTGGCGCAAGGCCGCCATGGCGTCTCTCGACTGGGTCCTCGCCCAGCAAAATCAGGACGGCGGATTTCCCCAGGCCGTCGAGATCGAATCCGGCAGAAAGTCCCAGTCCACAGTCTGCGGCAGGACACTGGTGGCCTTGCCAATGATTGCCCGTATCACCGGGGATGCCCGGTGTCTGCATGCCAGCGAGGGTCAGGAGCGATTCCTGCGCGAGCAGGTGGAAAGTCGCTTCTGGTATACCGGGCAGCATCCCGATCTGCCGCCCGAGGATTTCGAGCAGGACAGCATCTACAACGTGGTGGAATACTGGCTGAACAAATATGATCAGACTGCGGACAAGGAAAGCCTCGATCATGCCGTAGCCAATGCCTATTACGCCCTGCTCTATTGGTGCCCAAAGCAACTGAGCTGGGTCAAGAACCCCACTCAGGCAGCACATAGCGAACAGCAGCACTACAACCAGTATTCTGTGTATTCCTACCACAACCGGAAGATTCAATGTCTGGATCGCTTATACCGTAAAACACACAACCCGCTGTTCAGCCAGCTCAAGGACCGCGTCATGCAACTTAATTTTTACACTCAGGTGTCCGAAGGCCCCTATAAGGGTTCGATTACGGAGGCCATCGCGGATCCGTGGCTTGAGCGCAATGCCGGCTTTGAATGGCGGGGCGTTCCCTACACCAGCGAACTCATTTCGGACCTCATTCTGCAGCTGATCGAAATGGATCTGGTAAAGAAGCCGTGAACCCTGTCTTTTGAAAACCATGCAAAAATCCGGCAGTAGTCTGGCTATCAATTCCGAGGCGCGACACCCATGGCCTGAAGACGCACGAGAAAAACTTTAAACTTCTGCACAAGGGTGTCATTCTGGCACAGACACGCAATGGGAGATCCCGGACCCTGACAGATCCTGGACAGATGCAGCGCCCCCCGCTGCAAGCCAACATGGAAACTTTTAAGCAATGACACAAGTGTCCGGTTTAGAAGCCCGGCAAACATTGGTGATTATCGTGGTTGGGTGATGAGTCAGGGAGTGGTTGTTGAGAAAGAGCCTGTAGAATGGGTGTTTTCTCAAAAAGTGTGAGGCTTAAAATCTGTAGGATTGTGTAGAGGGAAGCCTGCAAGCGCAGGCGCTTTTTGAGGATGGCGACGAGCAGGTAAACGGCGATGGCAGTCCAGATTTGGGTGTGGACGGCGTTGGACGATGTGCCGTAAAAGGCTTTGATGCGTAGATGTTGCTTGATCCATTTGAAGAACAGTTCGATCTGCCAGCGACTGCGATAGAGGTGAGCGATGGTCAAGGCTGGCACGGTGAAGTTGTTGGTCAGGAAGACCAGAGAGTTGTTGGTGACTGGGTCGCGGTAGCCGATGCGACGCAGCGGGGCGGGATAATTCTGTTGAGCAAGAATGCCGGTGGTCACGACTGTTTGGTCAAAGCGCAGTCCGGTGGATTTATCTATGGGATGGGAATAGCTGCGGGCACAGCGAAAGTTTTTCTTGGCGCGAGTGACGAAGAACGCGCCGGATTGATGGATGCGGTGGAGTCTGGCGAAGTCGAGATAGCCGCGATCCATGATGTAGAACGAGCCAGCCTCCCAGACGAGTTGGTCGAGGATGTTCACGTCGTGAACACTGGCCGCAGAGACAATGATGACGGTGGGAAAGTTGCCTTGGAGCGTGAGCAGAGTGTGGAGTTTGATGGCGGCTTTGGCGCGGCGAAACGTGGCCCACGGGAACAACGAGAGGCACAGGTCAATGGTGGTGGAATCCAGAGCGTAAGCTGCGGCCTTGAGTTCTGATTGGAACGGTTCATCCGCGTAGAGAGTTGAGGCTTGGCGGATGAGGACGTGGGCGAAGTCGGCGAAGATGCGCCAGTCGCGGTTTTCATTGGCATCGGCCAGAGTGCTGCGGGCGATGGGCTGGCGGATGCCGGAGTGATAAAGTTTGGTGCTCAAAGACTCCAGACAAGTTTCGATGTTGCGCAAGCTGTCGCGACCGGTGAGTTGGGCAAAAGCCAATATGAGGAACTGTTCGTAAGCGGGGAGTTTGCGGCAGCGGAAGTTGCCGTGGTAACGAGCGACACACTTGTCGAACTCGTATTTGGGAAGGAAGTCCAGGAGTTGGGCGAAGAGAGTGCGACCTTCGTTCATAAGGTGAAAAACCGCAGGAATGCGGGAAGCCACCCTCCAAGAGCCGTCGCCGAATTGAAATCGAAAAATGAACGGACAGCGAAATCATGCTAATTCTATAGGGTCAGAA
>CAIQOK010000021.1 GCA_903873415.1 uncultured Verrucomicrobiota bacterium
AGGTATGAAGTTGCAAATCTGCCGCAAAAGATTCAGCTTTGACGGCGCTGGGACGATTGGTTTTTTATTCATCCCTGCCGTGTGGCAGGGCTAAACAAATTGTTCCAGCACTTTTTTAAAAAATCCTGTGGGATGGCTGTGAATGAATTCTACTATTTTTAATTGTGCCAAACCTGGGGCTTTGCCGGCTGTTTTGGCGGCGGGGATCGTTCTGTCCGGCGCCTTGGAAGGGGTTGCGAACCAGCAAATTGTTCAAACGCCGCTTTCGGGCGCGGCTCTTCCCAAGTTTGTCGAGCCGGTGCCCGTGTTCACCAACCGCGCGGATGGGACGCGCTGGGCTCTCAAGGGGGACACGTTTACAATCACCAGTTCCGAGTTCCAGCAGCAGTTGCTTCCTGCGTCGTTTTATGCCGCCTTGCCCGCTTCGGCGAGTTACACCAGCCAGTTCACAGGTGCAGTGGTCGCACGGATCAACCCCCGAAATGGAACCTATCTTTGGGGCTATCAGGTTGACGATGGCAAGAATGCTTTTGGCCCATCCTGCCCAGCCGTGACCATCGTCTCCACCCAAGGGGTGACGAGCCGCATCAAGATGGTCAATAAGCTCGTGCCGTTCAAGGACCTGGATGGCCGGCAGCTGAGCGGGCCCCTGCTCCAGAAGTTCCTCACGGTGGATCAATCGTTTCATTGGGCAAACCCCTTGAACAATCCCATGACGCAGGGGGCGATGGACATGCTGACGGGTCTGGCCAACGGCAACCCCAATTTTTATAGCGGTCCCCAGCCAATGGTTGTGCATCTGCACGGCAGCCAAAGCCCTTCGGCCTTTGACGGTCATCCCGATGCTTGGTTCACCCCGGGCCTGGCCAAGAAAGGGCCTGGATTCGTGTCGGACACCTATATCTTCCCCAACAGCGGAGAGCCCGCCACCGAGTGGTATCATGACCATACTCTGGGTGAAACCCGGTTGAACGTATATGCCGGACAAGCCGGCTTTTATTTCGTCAGGGGCGGCATCGAAACGGCCGTCTCGCCAGCCCTGCCTTCGGGACTGCAAGAGGTAGAACTGGCCATTCAGGACAAGCAGTTTGATACCAATGGCCAGCTGCTTTGGCCCGATGGTAAGCCCTCCGGGGCCGGGCTCAACGGCGACCCCGGCAATCCAGGGATTCATCCCTACGCCGTCCCGGAATTCTATGGGGATGTGATGTTGGTCAACGGCAAGAGCTGGCCGTATCTGAACGTGGAGCCGCGCCGTTACCGCTTCCGTTTTCTCAACGGCTGCAATGCCCGGGTCCTGGCCCTGCAACTGGCGGACACCAAAGGAGCCACTGCCGGCTCGACTTTGCCCGCCATCTGGCAGATCGGTTCCGACGGTGGATTGCTGGATAAACCCGTCAATCTTAACTCGTTTGTTCCATTCACTTTCAATTCGATGGACCTGACCACAAGCCCTTATGGTTCGCCATTGCTGGGAACCCCACGGATGCTTTTGTCCCCCGGCGAAAGAATGGACGTGATTGTGGATTTCGCGAGGTTTGCGGGAAAGACCTTCACCCTCATCAACGATGGGACCCATCCCTTTCCCGGCGGCGACCCGGTGGATCCGGCCACCGACGGGCTGGTGATGCAGTTCCGGGTAAACAAAAAGCTGTCCTCGCCCGATGCGAGCTTCGATCCGGCTCTGCCGGGGGCGGCTCTTCGCAAGGGGGCTCAACAAATGATCCGCTTGGCCGATGGTCTGGGCAACCTTGCCCCGGGAGTCAAGGTGGACAATGTGCGCCGCCTCACTCTCATTGAGCAGGAGGATCCGGACACGGGTGCGCCTGTCAAAGTGTTGATCAACAACACCCATTACGACGGGCTTGCCCCGATGGGCGGCTTTAGCTGGCAAAACTCGGCACCGCTTAAGGATTCAGTTTCCTTCAACAACGGCACCCTCAATGTGACCGAGATGCCCCAGGTGGGTTCAACAGAGATCTGGGAGCTTGTCAATCTCACTCCTGATGATCACCCCATGCATATTCATTTGGTGCAATACCAGATGTTGAACCGCCAGATCCTCAACGTTGGAGCGTCCGTGCCGGACCTTGTCCCGCCCTACAGCACACCCCCTTACTTCACCACCCCCGGCTACCGAACCGATGCCTTCGAAGCCTCATGGTTCCTGGACGCCGGATCGACTATCGGGACCCAATATGGCGGCGGAACTTCGCTGCCCTATGTCAACCCGGGTCAACCTATGGGCGGCAATCCGGATGTGACGCCCTATCTGGTGGGCAACCCCACCCCTCCCGATCCGAGTGAGACCGGATGGAAAGACACCATTAATTGCTTTCCAGGAACCGTTACCCGCTTGGTGGTCCGCTGGGCCCCTCAAGCAAATCCCGTGTCCGGTGTGCTGGCTGGGCAGAACAAGTTCTCCTTTGATCCGACCACTCCGCTGGGCATTCTCAATGACGGCTTTGGTTTGCCCGGGGGGCCCGGTTACATGATCCATTGCCACATCATAGACCATGAAGACAACGACATGATGCGCCCGATCATGCTGAGAAAGTCTGCAGGCCATTGATGGTTGGGCGGGATGCTGGGGGGCAATCAAGCCTCGAAGGCCAATCTTTTGCGGCTTTTTTCCGTGGCAGGAAGAACGTCCAGTCCGGTCGAAGGGTTTTCACGGAGGGGCGCAAGCTCCAACCGGCTGGCGTCTATAAATCGCGTCTGTCTTTGGCAGGGCAGGGCCGTCGGGAGGGTTACTGTGAAGCGCCTAGAGGGCATGAAGGGAGGATGGTTTTTTGATGGCGCAACCTCTCTCGCCAATGCCCTGTGGCCGCCGACGTTAGGAAGCGCTATTGAGGGCAAGCGCCAAGAGCAAAGGGCAAAGGGGAAATCCCGAGGCGGAGGCGCGGCATGTTTATAGAACCTAAAATCCGCAGTTGGAGTTCAGCCGGACGGATCGGGCCCGGTGGGCGAGCCACTCGAGGGGATTATCCGTGGTTTGACCGTCGAGCTGGGTCAGAACACCTCCGAAGTGCCGGAAGGCATTTTCCAGACACCGGATAAAACTCTCGGAGGTCTGGCGCCAAACCACTTCAGTGTAGCCTTTGCGCGAATGACTCAACACCGCGTGAAACAAATGCGGCCGGCGCCGCTGCCCGTCCACCAGAACCCAGGCACCCTGCCCAAAATCCACCTGCAACTCCTGGCCCGGAGCGCATTCCATCCGGCGAAAGGGCGGCTCCGTCCGGAGCGCCAGTCGGCACACGAAGCGTTTGACCGCATCATATCCACCGGTGAACGCGTGCCCGGCGACCAGGTCCTGATAGATGCGTTGAGCCGAAATCCCCGCCAGCAAACCCTGCTCGATCACAGCGGACAGCGGGGCACATTGGCTGGCTCGCCCCGCATTGGACCCGGGGGGGCACATTGGCCGGTTTTGAAGCCGAAGCAGCCTCAGAGCCGATGGGCGGAATGGCCGGTTTTGACTCCGAGGTCGTCGGCTGTAAATAGCGGCCCACGGTTTCGCGATGTACACCCAGTTCGCGGGCGATCTTGCGTGCCGACCAGCCTTTGGCGGCCAGCGTAGTGATAGAATGTTGTAGGCTCACGTTGAGTTGGTTCATTGCGCATCAATGCGGCCTTCGCCGCCGACTGCGCAATCCCACTCTCAAATTGGCCGGTTTTCATGTGCCCATTCCTGGCTGATTTTGACCGCCCGCTGACACGAAAGGCATTGGAGACCCATAAAAGTCAGGTGGCCGAACTGCCCGGATTCAACGGAAGCCAAAGGACAGAAAGCCGAAAGGCATTGGAGACTACGGAAACATATTAACGGACTCACCCCGCTAATTGCGAAGCCAAAGGACATCACGTGCCGGCGACTTCAACAAGCCGCAGGATAAGGCATCAGCGTCGCCACCAACTGCTTTTCTTAGGATTGGGCTCGTCGGGTTGAGTGGATTGCTGGAAAAGGAAATGCGCCCGGGCGGCCTCCAGGGCCATGCGGAATTCAAAGTAGCTGGAGTAGCGGTCCGCCGGTTCTTTGGCGAGGGTTTTGACCAGCGCGTCGCTGGTGGCTTGGGTGATTTCGGGCATCACAAGATTGGGCGGCGTCAACGGCGTGTGCACATGCGCTGAGATAAGCTCCTCCACGGTTGGCGCGTCAAAAGGAACATGCCCGGTCAGCGCCTGATAAAGAGTGCACCCCAGGCTGTACATATCCGAGAGGAAAGTTTCCTTTTCCCGTTTGATTTTCTCTGGGGCCACGTAATAGGGCGTGCCCTCGGTTTCGGCGAGGGATTCCGGCTCCGCCTCGGTGCTTCGGGCCAAGCCGAAATCCACCAGCTTGGGTTCATTGTCGGCATCAAAAAGAATATTGCCGGGCTTGATGTCGCGGTGCAGCAAGTCGTGTCTCAACGCCAGATCCAGAGCGGAGGAGATTTTGATCCCGATATCCAGGACCTCGAGTTCGGGAACGTGGTGATGTTTTTCAATGCGATTGTCGAGGCTGCCGTGGTCGGCCAACTCCATGACGAGGTAGCGCTGGCCTTCCCATTCATCAAAGGTATAGATATGGACGATGTTGGTATGATTGAGAGAGGCGCAGGCGCGGGCTTCACGGAAGAAGTCGTTGAGCGCCCGCTGGTCGTTCAACAATTCCATCTTCATCAATTTCACGGCGACCATCCGTTCCAGGACCGTGTCCCAGGCGCGATAAACCGTGCCCATGCCACCGGAAGCAATGATGCTGCGCAGTTCAAACTGGCGCAGCAACAGCGGCATCATGATGGGATGGCCGCATTTCTTGCATTTTTCGGTTCCCAGCGGCGGCAGGTCGCCGGAAATAAAAACCTTTGTGTCACAACCGCCACAGGTGACCATCTTTAAAGAAGCGCTCATGTCCGCCCCCAGACTAGCACGGGATCGTCCGGCCACAAGCTCCGCGAGCTTGCGCCGGGTCTTTAGATCTTTGCTCCCCGCCTTGCAGCGGTTATTTTGGGGCGTGTTCAAGTCGCTGTTTCTCCGGATTGCGGCGCGGTGGGCTGCCTGCCTTGGATTGCTGCTGGTCTTGGCGCCAGTGGGGGCGGTGAGCAATCCGGCTTGGTTTTCCCGTTCCTGGCAAACCGAGGACGGGTTGCCGGAGCACACCATTGTGGGGTTGGCGCAGACTCCGGATGGGTATCTGTGGGTTGCCACCCGAGAGGGCCTCTTCCGATTTGATGGGGTGCGGTTTCAGGAGTTCACCCCGGCCATGCGCGCGGGCTCGCCCCCAGGCCAGATCCGGGCCCTCTTGATGGATCATCGCGGCCGGTTATGGGTCGCCCGAGACGGTGGCGGGGTGGTGTGCGTCCGCGATGGATTGCTGGATCAGGTGGTCGTTTTGGGCGAAGGGCTCTTTAAAGACCCGGCCCAGAACCTATGCGAGGACGCAACGGGGGACATTTGGGTGAGCGAGAGCGCCGGTGCCGTCTACCGGATCCATGAGGGCAGCGCCCGGGTTTTCGGCAGCGCTGAAGGATTGACCAAAGACCAGTGCCGTCTGGCCGCCGACGTGCAGGGGCGGGCGTGGTTTTCGCAAGGCGGCAAGGCGGGCTTTTTTGAAGCGGGCCGGTTCAAACCGGTTCTGGAGTTGAAAGAGTCTCCGCTCCATATGGCACGGGCACGCCAAGGCGGCGTGTGGCTTTGCTCGGACACTCATTTGTATCGATGCTCGGAGCGGGGTTTTGTGGAACAACTGGCCGAGTTGCAAACCGACCCTTCACGCAGCGCATTGGAAGTAACAGCCTTGTATGAGGACAAATCCCATGGCCTCTGGATAGGAACAGCTTCCAGCGGTCTCCTGCGCTATGACGAAAAGGGCGTGCAAAGCGTGGACGCCACCCTTCCTGCCATCACCGCCCTGGCCGAAGATTCGGAGGGGGATATCTGGGTTGGTACGCGGGGCAGCGGACTGAATCGGTTCCGCCCTCGGGCCGCGGAATTGGTGGGGGTGACCTCCGGGCTGCCATTTGTGGCTGTCCAATCGGCCTGCGAAGACGCTTCGGGCACACTTTGGGTGGCGGGTCAGAATGGGAATCTGGCCCGATTTAACGGCGGCATTTGGAAACCACTCTCCCTCAAGGATGGCTGGGCCTGGGGGGCGGTGAGTTGCCTGACCGCCGAACCGGATGGAGGCGTTGCGCTTGGCACCCGTGCCCAAGGGGTTTTCCGCTGGAAAGACGGTGTTTTTACGAGCCTGCCCATAAATCAAAAATTCACCAACGTCTTCATCCGCTCGATTTTCTCCAGAACCAACGGAGAGCTGTGGGTTAGTCCGAATTCCGGCGGCATTTTATATCGCTATCGGCAGGGCTCTTTGCACACCTTCGCACTCCCGCCCGGCTCCATCCACGTCCGCGCCATGACATCCGGATCACACTCCAATCTCTGGGCCGCCACCGTGGACGGCCGCCTGTTGCAAATCGTCGGCGAGAGCCTGAGCGATGCGACAACCAATATCCCCTACCGCCTCCACCAAAGCATTCGCTGCCTGCAATCGACCGACGATGGCAGCCTGTGGATAGGCTTTGCCGGTCAGGGTTTGGGCCGGCTGAAGAACGGACACTATTTTGAATTCCATCGGCGCGATGGATTGTGGGATGAATACGTGTCGCAAATCCTCGCCGACGACCGGGGGTGGCTCTGGATTGGGGGGAACCGGGGGATTTACAAAATGGCCCGCGCCGAACTGGAATCGGTGGCCGGCGGGCATCCTTTGCGGGCCCGCTCCGTGGTTCTAGGCCGGGGAGACGGATTGCCCGCCCTGCAGGCATCCTTTGGTGTCTGCCCGGTCAGCGCCCGCTGTCAGGATGGCCGCCTGTTGATGCCCATGCAGACGGGCTTGGCAGTGATCCAACCTAATATGCTCCGCAGAAACGCACTCCCGCCCCCCGTGAACATCGAGCTGCTGCGGGTCAATGGCCACACCGTCGCCGGTTACGCGCTGGCAACTCCCCCGGTTGAAAAAGAACAAGAACAGTCCGCTCCTTTGAATTTGCGGGCCCTTCCTCCGCTGTTGCGGCTGGGTCCGGGAGTCAACCAGATCGAGTTCGAATTCACCGCCCTGAGCCTGTCATCCCCGGAGAATGTCACCTTCCGCTATAAGCTCCAGGGCGTGGACAACGACTGGCTGGAGGCGCGGTCCACCCGGACAGCCTCCTATCCGCGCCTCTCGCCGGGCAACTATCGTTTCCGGGTGATTGCCTGCAATCATGACGGGGTGTGGAATGAGAACGGAGACACTTTGAGTTTCTCGATTGAACCCTATCTCTGGGAGGCGGGGTGGTTTCGGGTCGCCATGTCCATAGCTGTCCTGAGCCTTTTAGGAGGCGGGCTTTGGCTGGGCATGCGGCGCCGCTATCGGCGCCGGATTCAGAGGCTGGAGCTCAGGCAGGCTGTGGAACGGGAACGCACCCGCATTGCCCAGGACCTCCATGACGATCTGGGGTCCGGTCTGGTGGAGATCAATCTGGGCAGCGAACTGGCCCAGGACCCGACTCTGGCCGCGCACGAGATGCGTGAGCACATTCTGGAAATCGGGGCCCGGGCGCGGGAAATGGTCACGGCCTTGGACGAGATCGTCTGGGCGGTCAATCCCAAGCATGATACCGTGACTTCTCTGGCCACTTATTTTTGTCAGTTCACGCAGCATTTCCTGAAAACCACCGCCGTCCGTTGCCATCTTGAAGTCGCCCGTGAACTGCCCTCGGTCGCTTTAACCACCGAGCAGCGTCACAACCTCTTCCTCGCCTTCAAGCAGTCTTTGAGCAACGCGGTGCAGCATTCCGGTGCCACAGAGTTGCGCCTCTCCATTGACGCCCCCGACGCAGTGCTCAGCGTGACACTGGCCGACAACGGCCGAGGACTTGATCTCGCCGCGACACCGGAACAAGTCGGCGCGGACGGGCTGAACAACATGCGGCACCGCCTTCACGAACTGGGCGGACATTGCAAATGGACCAGTCATCCCGGGCAGGGTACCAGCGTGACTTTCACACTGCCCCTGCCCGCCAGCCGCCAAGGGTAATAACTCAAATGAGGTATTGTGATCCATCCAAGCCCGGTCCAGAATATTCACCGTGAAATTCCGCACAGTGGCTTGAGCGTTTTATCATTCCAATGACCGCCGACACCCAGACCCTGCAGGAATCCTTTTCGCCGTCCGGACCGGTGGGATCCACCTCGGTTGCCGTGGTGGAAGACAGCGCGGCGATGCGGCGCAATCTGGAACGACTGCTGGAGCGCTCGCCGGGTGTCCGCTGCGCCTGCGCCTGCGACTCCGGCGAACAAGCCCTGCTGCAAATCCCCCTCATCAAACCGGATGTGGTGCTGATGGACATCAATCTTCCCGGGCTCTCGGGGATTGAATGCACCGCGCGGCTCAAGCTGCTACTGCCCGCGATGCAAGTCATCATGCTCACGGTTTACGAGGACAGCACGAGTATCTTCAGCGCCCTCAAGGCCGGTGCCTGCGGCTATCTGCTCAAACGCGCCGCGCCGGCCGAAATCCTCGATGCCGTGACGACCGTGTGCGCCGGCGGAGCGCCCATGACCAGCGAAATCGCCCGCAAAATCGTGATGACCTTCCAGTCGCCACCTCCGGCGGCCTCCGGCGCAGCCCCCCTCTCCTCCCGGGAACTGGAAATCCTCGAACTCCTCTCCCAGGGCAAAGGCAGCAAGGAAATCGCCGACCAGCTTTCCATCAGTTACCACACCGTCCGGGTTCATCTCAAACACATCTACGAAAAGCTTCACGTCCGCTCCCGCGCCGAGGCCACGGCCAAATACATGGCCGAACGCGGCGACCACAACCCGGATCATAGACACCCTCCAGGTTAGAGTTCCTTATGCATAAAACCCAATTCCATTCACACATCGAACACCGTCCACATCCCTTCATGAAACATCTGCCTTTTGCACCCTCCATCCTCACCGCCTGCCTCCTGCTAAACCTGATTACCCTGCCCCTGTCCGCTGAGGACACCAGCCTCAAGGAGGATTTGGCAAAGCTGCAAGGCAAATGGAAAACTTCGCTCACCACCGGGCAGGGCAGCTCTGTCTGGACCCTTGAGATCAAGGGGAACAAATCCATAATCGTCATCGCCAGCCTGGCCGGTGATGAATTATTCAAAGGCGAAACCGATTTCAAACTCGAGCAGCACGGCGCCTTCAGGGCTTACACCTATTCGAACTTAAAAAACCTCGCCCCCCGACAGGATCAACCCGCACAAATCACCAACGGCAAAACCAAGTCGTCGATCTACCGGCTGGATGCCGACTCCTTCACCACCGTCGGCGGGTTTCGATCCGACGACACAGACAAACCAGTGCTCCTTAAGTGGGAAAAAGTCGTGGAGACGAAGAAGTAGGCCGGCTGGGAGCGGATTGGCACCGCCGACCGAAGCGCGGCTGCCTCCCAAGATCAGCCGCGCGCCGCCCCCGTTCAGCGCGTCATAAAAACAACATCGCCCGAGCTTAACCTCACCGCATCCGGCAGTTTGGCTCCGTCGAGCTGAATCACCAGCGTGTTCACACCAGGCTTCAATTCGGCGCTGAATTGTCCGCCCGCTTTGATTGGAACACCGTTGAGCCACACGTCTTTGGAGCTGCCAACCAAAATAAAGCTGGCCTCACCTCCTTTAACGGACTGAAACTGCGTGGCGGCAAACAAACCCCGCGAACCTCCGCGGGCCGGCATCGAAACCTCGCAGATGTCTTTTGACAGCGAACCGCTGACCAGCGCCGGAATCACGGTCCATTCCCCGCGATTGAAGTCCCCGCTGATCACGCCTTCCATGCCGAGGTGGGCGTTCTGACTCGTGGCATGATAGAAACGCCACAACCGCGCCACCCCGCCCTTGGCTGCATCATAATCACCGGGCTTACCCAAAGTTGAAAGGAACTTGATGAGATCAAGACGCTCCTCGGGCAGCAGGGCGTCCACCAATCCGTTGGGCATGAGGGAACCGCCGTTGACGCGCTGGGTGATATTGTTTTTAGCCACGGACACTTCCTGATTGGCGGCATTGCGCACAACGACCTCGTTGTCGGTTTCCTTAATCACGATGCCGTTGTATTCCTGATCATCCTTCGTGGTGATGGTGGTGGAATGATAGCCCTCCTTGATCTTTGCGTTTGGATAAATCAGGGATTCCACGAGATAATCCGGCTGTGCGCTGGCGCCAATGCTGGTCAGATCGGGGCCCACCTTGCCGCCGGTGCCGCCGATGCCATGGCAGCTCATGCAGGCCAGCTCGGCCCGGCGATAAACCCGCTCGCCGCGCGCCGGATCGCCCTTGGCGACCGCTTCCTGCGCCAGAGCCAGAAGATCGGCCGCGGAGAGCTGTTTGTCGGAGAGAGTCAGCCCGGCAATTTTCATCAGACCTTGAACCAGGCCGGGACTGCGTGTTCCTTCGCGGGCAATCCGGGCACCCACCTTGGCGGCTTGCGGCGACAAGTCCAGAACAGCCAGCTGAACTGCAAGCTTTGCGCTTGCGCCCTTGATGGCCAGAAGATCCCGCCAGAGCCCGGCGGCATCCGCATCGAGGGTGGCCGATTTGAAAGCCCCGGCAAACTCCGGCAGAGCCGCCGCAAAATCGAGATTGGCCAGCGTGACCACCGCCGCACAGCGCACTGGGCTTGATTGGGTTTCGCGCACGAGTTTCTGCAGTTGCTTGACCGTCTCGTCGCCGCCCAAGGCGCGCAGCGCCGTAAGAGCTGCACCGCGCTCGTCAGGGGTGGAATTAACGCCGCCGGCAACCTGAACCAACTGCGGGCTTACTCCGGCAAGCTTCCAATAACCCGCCAATCGGAGACCCGCAACGCGGATCTTTTCATTTTCCGATTTAAGCAATGCGCCCAAGGCAGTCAGGTCGCCCCCCGGCAAAACCGTGCGGAGCCGTGCAGCATCCCCCAAAGCACCCATTACCCGCAGCGCGGCGGCATCCTCGAATCCGCCCCGGACCAGCTGGCCGAACATCTGTTGCAATGCCTTCGCATCCCCGGCGGCACCCACGATTTCAATCCAAGGTCCGGAACCGTCGCGGGGGATGCCTTGGGCGCCGATCAGCTGCCCCAGCACCTCGCTGGCACGTGCCGGGTCGATGGACTTGAGGGCGAACTCGAATTGTTTTTCCCGGCCTTCGGGTTTCCAACCGCCGGATTTCACAGAAGCCAGCCAAGGCTCAGCCAGCTCGTTAATCGTCAACCACAGCGCGTACTCGAGAAATCCGTCCATCGGTTTGTTGAGCGCGTTCAGAGCAATGGCCGCCGCACGGGCGGAAGGAATGCGGCCCAGCGCGCGCACGGTTTCCAGCCGGACCCGGGGATGCTCGTCGGCGATGAGCTTCTCCAACTGCCCCGCGGCATCCGGCCAGGTTTCAATTCCATTCGCCATGGCCCGCACCGCGGCGGCCCGGATGCGGCCATCCTTGGCCCCAAGCAACTCAGCGGCCAGCCCCCGGGTCGCCTCATCCATCGGTCCGGCATTGAGCGCCTCGCTCATCCAAAGCGCCTGCAAGCGTGCGGGCTCGTCCTGATGACGCTTGGTCCAGCCGGCAAGATCCTTCCGCACCTTGGCCGCGCCGCGCTCGACCAGAACGCGTTTTGCCTTTTCACGTTCGTAGCTGTTGGGAGAAAGCAGCGCATCCAACAAGGCCGGATTCTTCAGCTGCGTTAAATCCGTTTTCACCAGAAGCGGACGACCCTTGGAGGTAATGCGCCAGATCCGGCCGTGTTCCTTGTCGCGCCGCGGATCGCGGAAATCCACCTCGCCGTGCTGGATGATTGGATTGCTCCAGTCGGCAACATAGAGCGCGCCGTCGGGGCCCATTTTCAGATCAATCGGGCGGAATGTGTCGGCGGTGCTGCGCAGCAGGTCGGGCATTTCCTTGGTGATGTAGCCGGAACCTTGTTCCGCAATTTTAAAACGGACAATCCGATGCGCCCGGAAATCGCAGGTGATCATGTCGCCCTGCCAATCGGCGGGGAACTGCTGACTGCGGAGGATTTCCAGACTACAGAATTTCGGATAGCTGCCCGGGCTCACGCTGCCAAGAATGCGGCGGGCCTTGGGCGCGGTGACATAACTGGCCCCCGGCAATCCGTAGTTGATTCCTTCCCCTCCAGCGCCATCGGTGACGAAAGACTGGCCGAAATCGTCGAACTGATGCCCCCAAGGATTCACCCAGCCCTTAAAGAGAATCCCCATCTCCTGGTTGCGCGGATCGAAGCGGAAGACGCCGCCGCCCTTCAATCGCACCACGCCGTTGGGCGTCTCCGTGTCGGTTCGGGTGTAGATCGACTGGTTCAGATAGAGGCGGCCGTCCAATCCCCACCGAAGGGTGTGGACATTATGATGGGCGTCTTCGGTTCCAAAGCCGCTGAGCACGGTTCGTTTCACATCGGCCCGCCCGTCTCCATCCGTGTCCTTGAAATACAACAACTCTGTGCTCTGGGCCACGTAGCATCCGCCGTCGCCCGGTTCAACACCGGTGGGAATCAACAACCCCTCGGCAAAAACCGTCGCCTTGTCGGCACGCCCCGCTCCTTTGGTGTCTTCGAGCACAATGATTTTATCGGTCGCCGCCTGGCCGGGCTCGATCTGGGGATAGACCTCCGAGCTGGCCACCCAGAGACGTCCGCGCGGATCGAAATTCATCTGGATGGGTTTGTTGAGAAAGGGGTTGTCAGCCCACAGGGTCACTTCCAATCCTTCCCCCACCGTAAAACTTGGAAGGGGCTGCTCGGTGTGCTTGGCAGTCAGATTGCCGATGCGACGGGGTATTTGCGGAGCGGCGGCTCCGGGCTTGAGCGAGCGCAGTTGCGCAATGCGGCTTTCCTCGGCAGCAATCAAAGGATCGAACCTGGGAATCTCAACGGAGTTACGGCCCTGCTCGCCTTTGCGGAAGCCGAAGATATAAGCCATGTTTTCGGGGCGCGAGCGGTGGAAAAACCATTCGTTTTTCCGGACGATGGCCGAGCGCAGCGCTTCAGTCTTCGTGTTTTTCACCCAGCCGCCGGTCGAACCAAAGAGGGCGTCTTCTATCCCGCGGGCCGCCAGTTTGTAACCGGCACTGTTCAGATGAATTCCATCCTCCGTCGAACCAGGTTGCTTCGCCAAGGCGTGAAGCAGCGAGACATAGGTTGCCGAACGGTTCGCGGCGATGCCCGCCACCGCATCGGCATAGGCATTGATCTGCAGATTGTGCGCCGCCGGATTGGGAAAAGGACCGGCCAGCCGCTGATGCGGCACCGGACTCAGAAGGACCAACCTGACTCCGGGCGAAACTTTTTCAAGGGTGTCCAGCAGCCGGGTATAGTCGGCTTTAAATCCGGCCAGTCCGGCCTCGCCCTCGAAGGATGCCGCCATGCCATAACCGACGAAAGCCACCGTGGGCTTGGCCTCCTCCAACTGCTTGGTCAACTGGTTCCACCCCTCATCCGCCGGCTCATGTCCAGCCTGCAGCAGGGAGAGTCCGAAGCGCGAGTCCCCGGCGGGAGTGTCGGCGCTCCATCCAATATTGCGAAACGTCACATTGCGATCGGCTGACCGGGCGGTGAGCATCACCTCAATCCAGCCAAACTGCTGTTCCCGCTCCATCAGAGTGTCGCCGACAAAAACCACGCGGTCGCCTTCCCTCAATTCAAAGGCAACCTGCCGGTCGGCGGCGCGTGCGCCGCCGCAAACCAGAAGGATGCTGACAACGAAAACAAGGAACTGACTATTGATGAAGCGCATGATGTTTTGAAGGGAGAAAGATAGGTGACAGCCCAGCCCAAATCCAATAGTTTTCTCCCACTCAATTTTAGAGGCTGCATGGAGGATCTCCGGGGCCACGAATTCCTGATTAACAAAACACCAAAAATCGTTTTAACTTATTATACTCCCCCCCCCCATGAGAACAAACCCGCTTCGCCTCGCCGCCGGACTTCTGCTAACGATCCTCTCAAGCAGAGCCTTGTTTGCCGGCGACTCCGGCGCCGAGCGTGCCCCGCGCCGGCTGGAGGCTCAGGCCAACGAAGTGATCAATTTCAGTCTCCTTGATTACAAGGGTAAACACTACGAACTGCGACGCAGTGAGTCGAAGGTGGTGGTTCTGTTCTTCACCAGTTTCGGCTGCCCCATCGCCCGCCAGAGCCTGCCCAAGCTGCGATCGTTGCGCAGTCACTATGAATCCAAAGGCGTTGCCGTATGGATGGTCAATTCCTGCCCGCAAGAGGATCCGGATGACACGATGATTCAGATGCTGCTGCATTCCCGAAAGAACGGGCTGGTGCCGGAACCGACCTTGAATGATCCCGAAACCGCGCGGCTGGAAGTGTTGAAATATGCCGCCGGAGGTCTGCCGGTCCTGCGCGACGAAATGCAGGTGGTGGCGCAGCGACTTGGCGTCACCCGAACCTGCGAAGCCATTGCCATTGATACAAAGACCTCCACGATCCTCTATCGGGGCGCAATTGACGACCAACTCTCCGAAGGGGCGCAGAAGCCCAAGCCCACACAGAATTATCTCACCGATGCCCTGGATGAGTTTTTCGCCGCCAAACCGGTATCGACTCCTAAAACCAAGGTCCACGGCTGCCGAATCGCCTTTGACACCGAATTTCCGAAGCAACCGATTTCCTACAGTAATGAGGTGGCACCGCTGCTGCAGAAAAACTGCGTCCACTGCCACAGCCTCGGCCAGGTAGGTCCCTTCGCCATGTCCAGCTACAAAAAGGTCAAAGGCTGGTCGGCCATGATCGAGGAAGTGGTTTTGGACCAACGCATGCCTCCGTGGCACGCAGACCCCCATTACGGCAAGTTTACCAACGATCGCTCCCTCGGCTCCACCGAGAAGCACACCTTGCTCAATTGGATCAGCCAAGGTTGCCCTCGCGGAGACGGCCCCGACCCCCTGACCAACGCCGTGCCGGCGGCGCCAACCTGGAGCTTGGGACAACCCGACTACATTGTTCCTCTGCCCAAACCGCAAAACATCCCGGCCACCGGCACGCTCAAATACGTCTATGTGGACACCGATTTTGAGATGCCGACCAACGCTTGGCTGCGCGCTGCCATCTGCCGCCCCGGCAATCCAAAGGTGGTCCATCATATCATTGTGAGGATCCGTTATCCTAAGGACTACGCGGATGCGCCGACAGAGGCCTATTTGTTTACCACCTGGGTTCCCGGGCTGGCTTCCAGCGAATTTCCCTCCGGCACCGGCGTATTTCTGCCCAAGGGTTCCCGTTTCAATTTCGAACTGCATTACACCACCTCCGGAGAAGCAACCACCGATGCAACCGAAGTCGGACTTTATCTCGCCAAGGAACAACCCCAACGCCGGCTCGAAGTCCGGGCCAGCGACGATCGTGACTTTGAAATCGCCCCCGGAGATCCTAATTCAAAGCACTTTAGCCACTACTGCTTCAAGCACGACGCGGTCATCTACGATTTGAGTCCGCATATGCATTTGCGCGGCTCCTGGTTCCGGTTTCAGTTGCTCTATCCCGACGGCCAACGCGAAACGATTCTCTCCGTCCCTCAATATGATTTCAACTGGCAGACCAGCTATCGGCTCACCGAACCCAAGCATGTTCCGGCGGGCACCTGGGTGCTTTGCACCGGCGCCCACGACAATTCCGCCAAAAATCCCAACAATCCCGATCCCGCCAAGGTCATCAAATTCGGACTCCAGAGCTGGGACGAAATGTTCATGGGTTTTATGACCGTGGCAGATGATCTGCCGCACAAAACTGAAAAACCTTGAGATTCAACTTCCCAAGCGGTTCGTCGCTGTTGCTGCTGCTCTCGGCAAGTTGCCTTTGGGCCGTCGAACCATTCATCCCCTCGGTGCCGGACAAGCAGCCCTCGCCGCCTTTCCCCGCAACCCCCACCGATGCGGGCATTCAAATGCTGGTGCCCGGCTTCACCGTGCGCGAGCTGCCAGTCAAGCTGAGCAACCTCAACAACATCGAGTATGCGCCGGATGGACGCTTGTTCGCCGGCGGCTACGACGGGAGATTTCACCTGCTGCGCGATACCAACGGCGACGGCCTTGAGGACAAGGTGGATACATTCTGGCCTGAAGTTAGTGAAAACTACCCGCTCGGCATGGTCGTCAAGGACGGAGAGCCCTATGCCGTCTTGACCGACGAGGTCGTTCGGTTTCGGGACACAAACCACGATGGCGTGCCGGATATGCGGGAGACCGTGGTTCGGGGGGGTGATGATCCGGCTCTGGTCAAAGCCCCCTATCTCATGCATCGCCGCGTCGACAGCTCCATGGCGATCACATTCGGACCGGATGGCGCACTCTATGTGACGATGGGCAATGGTGCGCCTACCAGCGCCTATTGGGAAGATGGAGAGCACCTCCGGCATTACTCAACCAACCAGCGCCGGGGATGCCTGCTTCGCTTAGGCAAGGACGGAAAGTTCGAGCAGCTTGCCACCGGCTTGCGCTACATCATGTCCCTCCAGTGCAATCGCTACGGCGACATCTTCGCCACCGATCAGGAGGGGGCGACTTGGGTCCCCAATGGCAATTCATTCGACGAATTGCTACACCTCCAGGCGGGGCGACACTATGGATTTCCACCAAGCCATCCTCGCTGGCTCACCAATGTTGTCGATGAACCCAGCGTCTGGGACTACGCACCGCAGCACGAGAGCACCTGCGGCTTCCGTTTCAACGGCCCTCTGCCGGGCCGCAAACGGTTCGGCCCCGCATTTTGGGCTGACAACGCGCTGATCACCGGCGAATCCCGCGGAAAACTCTGGCGCACCGCTCTTGCTAAAACGGCCGCCGGCTACGTGGCACGCACTGAACTTTTCGCCCGACTCGGAATGCTGGCTGTGGATTGTGCAGTCTCGCCCCAAGGGGATCTGGTGGTTTGCTGCCACAGCGGCAGCCCCGACTGGGGCAACGGCCCCAAGGGCGAAGGCCGGATTTTCAAGATCAGCCTCACCGAAAAAACCGCCCCGCAGCCCGTGCTCACTTGGCCTGCCAGCGAAACGGAAACCGTCGTCGCCTTTGACCGCCCCCTGGACACTGCCGCGTGGAATCCACTCCCGGCACGCACCCGCGTCTCCGCCGGACGTTATGTGGAGGCAGCCGACCGGATGGAGAAAATCCGACCGGGCTACGAAGTGGTAAAAATGCAGCAGCAGGAGAAGACCTCGGTCGTTGAAGTAACCCAGACCCGGATCGGCACCGATGGCCGGAGCATCCTGCTGACCACACCGCAACGCAAAGAGGCTGTCCACTACGCCCTGACCATCGGACACAGGGACGGCACCCTTGATCTGGCGCATGATTTGTCCGGGGTGGAAGCCCTCTGGCACGGCCGCAAGGGCGCAGGGTGGAAAGGATGGCTGCCCCATCCGGATTTCATCGCCGCCCGGGAATTCACAAAATCGAGCGCTGCGCACGACGAGCTGTGGCGCGACCTAAAGAGACCGGGACAACTTTCCCTTCGTGGCCAGCTTGATCTTTGGCAAATGCTCATTCCAGCCACCCAGCCTGGCTCCAAACTCGACTACACCCCTGAACCCGAAACTGTGACGGTCGTTTTCAAGAGTGACGCCCCACTGGATTTAACCTGCATTGGCATCGATGTGAAGCGCCTTACCAAAGAGGAGTTACATTTCACCGTTACCGGCCCCCAGGAGGATCGTTGGTTGCCCTTCATTTTGTTTTTATCCACTCCAGCCCGGCGGCTGGATGTCTCTTATTTCACCTCACGGGATCCCCGGCCGCGAGCCATCGGGACCCGTCGTTTTCTCCTGCCCTTTGCCACCCCTTCGGCACATGGTGACACCGCCCGAATCATCCCTGAAATTGTCGGAGGAAATTGGAGGTCTGGACAAGCTCTATTCCGCGGCAAAGCAGCCTGCATCACCTGCCATAAACTCCGCGGAGAAGGCGCACCGGTGGGCCCTGACCTGGGCAACCTGATCCATCGCGACTATGCGAGTGTGCTCAGGGATATTGTGGATCCCAACGCCGCCATCAATCCGGATGCCGTGGGCTATGTTGTGCAGCTCAAGGACGGCGAGGAAATCACCGGCACCCGCTTCGGCCAGACAGCAACAGAACTTCAGATCGCTCAACCCGGCGGCCACGTCGCCAAAATCCCGACATCCTCCATCATCAAAACCACGCCAATGGCCGTCTCGCTCATGCCAGCCGGCTTGGACAGGGCCCTCACTCCGGCGGAGCTTCGCGATCTGATGACCTACCTGCTCACGAACTTGGCGGAGCCCGGCTCCAAGTGAGCTCTCAAACATGGATTTTGCAACGCCGGCAGGGGGGATTCCGGGCAAAACAGCGGCTCAAGCAATCCGCCGGAGCAGCTTTATTGACCGTTCCGGATGGAAATTGTCGAATAGAAAAAGATTATGAATCGTCCGAAGTGGGTGACCACCCAGATTTCAAAAAAACGGCGATCAAACCCAACCCTCCTGGCACTTGGATGCTGTGTTTGGATGGTCCTGATGGGTGCTCTGCCCCAGCCTGGCTGGGCAGCCCCGGCAAAGGTGGATTTCAACCGCGACATTCGGTTGCTCCTCTCGGACAACTGCTTGGCTTGTCATGGGCCCGACAGCGGCAAGCGCAAAGCCGGCCTGCGCCTTGATCTCAAAGAAGGCGCCTTAGCCAAACTGAAATCAGACAACTTCGCCATCGTCCCGGGCCATCCGGAAAAAAGCTCCCTCGTCGAGCGCATCCTCACCACGAACGAAGAAGATCACATGCCCCCAGCCAAGAGCGGCAAGAAGCTTACCCCGGCCCAAATCGACCTCCTGCGGCGCTGGGTGGCGCAGGGAGCGGAATGGAAACCCCACTGGTCATTCATCAAGCCCGAACGGCCACCCGCCCCGGCAGTGAAACTCAAAACCTGGCCCGGCAATCCGGTTGATTCCTTCATCTTGGCGCGTCTCGAAAAGGAAGGACTCAAACCCTCCAATCAAGCAGACAAAACCACCCTTATCCGCCGTGTGACCTTCGATCTGACCGGCCTGCCACCCACGCCGGCCGAAGTGGACGCATTTCTGGCCGACCCGAGCCCCGAAGCCTACAACCGGGTCGTGACTCGTCTCTTGAAATCTCCCCGCTACGGTGAACACGAGGCCCGCTATTGGCTGGATGTCGCCCGCTACGGAGACACACACGGGCTGCACCTCGACAATGAGCGTTCCATGTGGCCCTATCGCGATTGGGTGGTGTCGGCCTTCAACCGGAATCTGCCCTTCGACCAATTCACCACCGAGCAGCTGGCCGGCGACCTGTTGCCCGAGGCGACCCGGGAACAACAAATTGCCAGCGGCTTCAACCGCTGCAATGTCAGCACCAGCGAGGGCGGAGCCATCGATGAAGAGTTTTATGTCCGCTACGGCGTCGACCGGACCGAAACCATGGCTACCGCCTGGCTGGGACTGACCGTCGGATGCGCCGTCTGCCACGATCACAAATATGACCCGATTTCGCAGCGGGAGTTTTACCAGCTATTCGCTTTCTTCAACAGCATGACCGATGCGGCCATGGACGGAAACGCGCTTCTCCCAGCACCAGTCTTGAAACTACCCTCCGACGAACAGCAGAAAAAGATCAGGCAACTTGATGAGGCCATCCCCGGCGTGGAGAAAAGAATTGCCGCAGAACTGGCAAGGATCGACTACCATGAACCCGACCCACGACCGGCCGCCACCAACCCACCCCAAGACTTTGTCTGGGTGGAAGATGCGTTTCCAGAAGGATCAACCCTTGAACCGGTCGGCGCGGCGACGCAATGGGTTGAAGGAGACCGCGTCTTCAGCGGCAAACGCGCTCTGATCCGCAGCGATGCCGGGCTGGCTCAGGACGTCTTCTCCGGTGCCGCCCAGCCTCTAACACCCGGCAAACAGGACAAGCTCTTTGTCCATGTTTATCTGGAGCCAACCAATCCGCCCAAGACCATCATGCTCCAACTGCACACCAGTGGGGGATGGACGCACCGGGCAAATTGGGGGGACGAAAACGCAATAGGCTGGGGGGAGAAAGGAACTCCAAGCAAATTGCTCATGGGGCAACTGCCCAAATCTGGCGTCTGGGTTCGACTGGAGGTGGACGCTGCAAAATTCGAATTTTCCGATGGCACCAAAGTGGATGGCATGGCCTTCACCCAATTCGGCGGCACGGTTCGCTGGGACAAAGCGGGAATCCAGAGCGGCGGGGGACAATTCGACCCGGCCTCCGAATCGTTGCTGGCGTGGGAGCAGCAGGAAGCAAGGCGGGACAAATCCACAGCTCCAAAGGAAGTGCGGGAGGCGGTCAAACAAAAATCCGCAGACCGCAAGCCCGAGCAGGTTAAACTCATTCGCAATTACTATCTGGAACACATTTACGAACCCAAGAGACTCATCTTCGCCCCGCTCCAAAAGGAGATCGCCGATCTGCGCGCCCAGCGCAGCATCCTTGAGCAATCCTTCACGGCCACTCTTGTGTCACACGAGATGGACAAGCCCCGAGGCGCCTTCATCCTTAAGCGAGGCCAGTACGACCAACATGGGGATGCCGTTATCCGAGGAGTGCCTTCGGTGCTGCCGGCGCTCAAGACCGGCGCCACCACCAACCGGCTCGATCTGGCGCGCTGGCTGGTTAGTCCGGAGCATCCCCTCACAGCCCGGGTCAGCATCAACCGTTTTTGGCAACAGTTTTTCGGCACAGGACTGGTGAAGACTGCCGGCGACTTCGGTGCCACCGGCGAGTGGCCATCCCACCCCGAATTGCTCGACTGGCTGGCGACCGAGTTCCTTCAGAGCGGCTGGGATGTGCGGCACATGATCCGGCTCATGGTCACCAGCGCCACTTACCGGCAGAGTTCGGCGGTAACACCGGCGCTGGTTCGAAGAGATCCCCAGAACCGGCTTCTGGCCCGCGGCCCCCGGTTCCGGCTGGATGCGGAGATGATCCGGGACAACGCGCTTTTTGTAAGCGGACTGCTGGTGGAAAAACAGGGCGGGCACAGTGTCAAGCCCTATCAGCCGCCCGGCATCTGGGAAGCGGTGGGCTACACCACCAGCAACACCGCAAAGTTTGAGCAGGATCATGGGGAAGCCCTTTATCGCCGCAGCCTCTACACCTTCTGGAAGCGCACCGCAGCACCGCCTTTCCTGACCACCTTCGACGCACCGTCACGGGAAAAATACTGCACACGTCGCGAGCGGACCGACACGCCGCTTCAGGCGCTCGTCACCATGAACGATCCCCAATACGTCGAAGCAGCCCGACAGCTTGGAACCAGAATGATCGGGCACGACATCGATGCCGGCCGGCGCTTGGATTTCGGATTTAGGGTGGTAACCGCCCGGATGCCCTCCCGCTTCGAGAAGGCTGTGCTGAGCGAAGCGTTGAATAAATATCTTGCGCGCTACCGCAAAGACGCAGATGCGGCTGCAAAGCTGCTTTCCGTGGGGGAATCGCCTGTGAGTGAAAAGCTCAACAAACCCGAGCTGGCCGCCTACACGATGATGGGCAGTCTGCTGCTTAACCTCGATGAAACGCTGAATAAAAACTGAAAAAGCATTTGGCAAGAACCCTCTCCCATCCTGATTTCGAAAAAGCTGCCGCTGAGTCACGTTAAACAGAATATTGAACACTCCCATGAACCCGATTCACGAACGACTTCAACAGATCAGCCGCCGCCATTTCTTCAAGAGCACGGGCCTGGCCGCCGGACGCATCGCCTTGGCGGGAATGATGCTTCCCGAACTGGCTCAGGCTGCGGCAAAAATCAAACCGGGCCTCCGTTCGCATCCGGCCCTGCCGGGGCTCCCCCACTTCGCCCCAAAAGCCAAGCGCCTGATCTACCTTTTCATGAACGGCGGACCGTCCCAGATGGATCTCTTGGATTACAAGCCGAGCCTTTCCAAGATTTATGACACAGACCTGCCCGAGTCGATCCGCAATGGCCAGCGCCTGACGACGATGACCAGCGGACAGACCCGCTTCCCTATCGCGCCGTCGAAATACAATTTCAAGCAATACGGCAAATCGGGCGCCTGGTTCAGCGAACTCCTGCCACACACGGCTAAAGTCGCCGACGATATCGCCGTGATCAGATCGGTCCATACCGAAGCGATCAACCACGATCCGGCCGTCACGTTCATCCAGACCGGCAACCAGATTCCGGGCAAGCCCAGCCTCGGCTCATGGCTTAGCTATGGTCTGGGCAGCGAGTGCGACAATCTCCCCGCCTTTGTCGTCATGACTCCCAGCTGGACCGCAAAACGCGATGCCCAGGCACTCTACCAGCGCCTCTGGGAGGCGGGATTCCTGCCAACCAAGCACGCCGGCGTATCCCTGCGGTCCAAGGGCGATTCTGTTCTGTATCTCAACAACCCGCCTGGAGTGAGTCCGGACGGACGACGCGACATGCTCGATGCGCTGGCAAAGATTAATGCCGCAGAATATCAGAGGATTGGCGATCCGGAGATCAACACCCGCATTGCCCAATACGAAATGGCGTTCCGCATGCAGACCTCTGTGCCTGATCTGACCAGCATCAAGAATGAATCCAAGGCCACGCTCGATCTTTACGGACCGGAGGTGGTGATTCCCGGGACCTTCGCCCACAGCGCCCTGATGGCTCGCCGGCTGGCCGAGCGCGGTGTCCGCTGCATCGAACTGTTTCATCGCGAATGGGACCATCACGGCGATCTCCAACGCGATCTGCCCCTGCAATGCCGCGATGTGGACCAGGCCTGCTACGGCCTGATCACTGATTTGAAAAACCGCGGCATGCTGGATGAAACATTGGTGGTATGGGGTGGCGAGTTCGGACGCACCGTCTATTGCCAGGGCGCACTGAGCCGGGAAAGCTACGGTCGCGACCATCATCCCCGCTGCTTCACCATGTGGATGGCCGGAGGCGGCATCAAGGGCGGCACCGTCTACGGCGAAACGGATGATTTCAGCTATAACATTGTCAAAGATCCGGTCCACATCCGCGACCTCAACGCCACCATCCTGCACTGCCTTGGCATCAACCACAGCCAGCTGACTTATAAATTCCAAGGTCTCGATCAACGCCTGACCGGCGTCGAGGAGGCAAACCCGGTGCAGGGAATCCTTGTCTAGAGTCGGCTAACCCGACAAATTCAAACCATGAAACTCCGGGTTGTGAATCAGCAGCTAAAGCGTTTGGCTCCGGCCGACTTTATCTCGGGCGTTTTGAAGCGCCGGATTTTCGCACCCGGCGCCTGCTCCCTCATTCTTCTGGCGGCTGGTGTGGCATCAGCGGCAACAGCCAAGGTCGATTTCAGCAGCGAGGTCCGCCCTATTCTGGCAGGACATTGTTTCAAATGCCATGGCCCCGACGAGGTGGCTCGTAAAGCCAAGCTCCGTCTGGATATCAGGGAGGAAGCGCTCAAGCCGGCTAAGTCGGGGGAGGTCGCTATTTTTCCCGGAAAGATGGACAAGAGCGAACTGGTTGCCCGTGTTTCCAGCACTAATGAGGATGACATCATGCCCCCGCCGGCAATGAAAAAACCTCTCACTCCCGAGGAGAAAAATGTTTTGAAACGCTGGATCGCCCAAGGCGCCGAATACAAACCGCACTGGGCTTTTGTCGCCCCCAAGCAGTCCCAGCTCCCCAAGGTCCATGACAAGAGCTGGCCAAAAAGCCCCGTGGATCATTTTGTTCTGGCTCGATTGGAGAAAGAAGGCCTGAAACCATCAGCTCCGGCTGACAAATACACTCTGGTCCGCCGCGTCTATCTGGATCTCATCGGACTGCCCCCCACTCCGATGCAGGCCGATACTTTTGTAAAGGACGCCTCGCCCAAGGCCTATGAGCAACTGGTAGACGGCTTGTTGGATTCGCCTCACTACGGTGAACGATGGGCTCGACGCTGGCTCGACCTGGCCCGCTATGCGGACACCAACGGCTATGAGAAGGACCGCGAGCGCTCCATCTGGCCCTGGCGCGACTGGGTGATCAACGCTCTTAACCGGGATCTGCCTTTCAACCAATTCACGGTCGAACAGCTGGCCGGCGACCTGCTCCCCGGCGCAACGCAGGACCAGATCATTGCCACAGGCCTGCATCGCAACACCATGCTCAACGAGGAGGGCGGCATTGATCCTCTGGAATATCGCTTCTATGCAATGGTGGACCGGGTGCATGTAACCTCCACGGCATGGTTAGGCCTGACGATGGCCTGCGCCCAATGCCACACCCATAAATACGATCCCATCCAGCACACCGAGTATTACCGGTTCATGGCCTGCCTGAACAATGCCGACGAACCGCGCATGGACGTGGTAAACCCTCAGATTGGCGAAAAGCGCAAAGAACTCCTGACGCGGATCGCAGCTCTCGAATCCGAACTGCCCAACAAATTCCCCATGGAATCCGGGGTGACCTGGCAGATACCAGGAGCGGTCGAGTTTGAATCCAAGAACGGCTCCGAGGCCCGGTTCCTGGATGACGGCTCCGTGCGCATCTCCGGCACCGGACCGGAAACGGATGTTTACACCATCAAGTTCACTCCGGCGGCACAGCACCTGACCCACCTCCAGCTTGAGGCCCTGCCGGACGACGGCGTTGTCAACGGCGGCCCCGGTCGCAGCGGGTCGGGTAATTTCGTTCTCAGTGAAGTGAAACTTGAAGTCGTGGATGCCGGTTCGGAAAGGGCGGTGCGCAAGGCCAGGTTTTCCAAAGCAGAAGCCGATTTCTCCCAGGATGGATTCAAGGTCGAATCAGCCATCGATGGGAAAACAAATACCGGCTGGGGTATCGCCGGATCGCCCGGAAGCTCGAAGCATCGCCATGCCATTTTCACACTGGCCGAACCGCTGGAACTCAAGGAAACATCCACTGTCGTGGTCCGTCTGATTCAAAGTTACGGGTCTCATCACACGCTGGGCCGCTTCCGTTTAAGCCTCGGACGTCAATTGGCAGACCCCGCCTTTACCGAGCAGCATCGGCACGAACTGCGCGATCAGAAGTGCGTAGAATGGCTGGAAAAACACTTGCCCTCGGCCAACAACTGGACCCAACTCCGCCCTGCCACCGCCACCGCCACATCGCCAACACTGACAGTCCAGGAGGACAATTCCATCTTCGCCGGCGGGGACTTCACCAAGAACGACACCTACACCCTCAAATTCCGCAATCTGCCTTCGGGTCTGAAAGCGGTGCGGCTGGAGATGATGCCTGATGACCGCCTGCCCAATAATGGCCCTGGATCCGTCAGCTACGAAGGACCGGAAGGGGACTTCTGGCTGTCCACCTTCAAGGTGAAGGCCGACGCCCGGTCTATCACCCTTACCAATGCCTCGGAAAGTTTTGCCAACGGTGGAAACAATGCGGCCAAGGCCATCGACGACGATCTGCAGAGCGGCTGGTCCGTCAATGGCGGACAGGGCAAGACACACAATGCGGTGTTCCAATTCACCGAAGGCGTCACCAGCACCAATGAACTGCAGCTCGATCTGATCTGTGAAAAATACCATGCCGCCGGGCTGGGCAGGTTCAGGATTTGGGTGAGTACCGACGACCACGCCAAAGCATCCGCCTTGAGCAATGAGGCTGTCGCCATTCTCGCCGGCCATAAGGATGCGGCCTGGTTGCGCGGGCTTTTCACCAACACGAATAGCGCCGCCGATCAACGCGCTGTTTTGCTGAATGAGTTTGTCCGGCTCTCCCCCGCATTCTCCGGTCCGCGCCGGGGGATTGAAAACCTGCGCGGGCAATTGCCCAAATTCCCCACCACTCTCGTGATGCAGGAGCGGCCGGCCGGACACGAGCGGACCACCTTCCGCCATAATCGCGGCGACTTCCTCCAGCCAAAGGAGGCGGTGACAGCGGGTGTGCCGTCATTCCTGCCGCCCCTGCCCGAAAACGCTCCGAAGAACCGGCTGGCTCTCGCTCAGTGGCTCGTCTCCGGAGCCAACCCCCTCACGGGCCGCGTGGTGATGAATCGCCACTGGGAAGCGCTCTTCGGGCGCGGCCTTGTCCGGACCACCGAGGATTTCGGATTCCAAGGGGAGCTCCCTTCCCATCCGGAGTTGCTGGACTGGCTGGCTGTGGAGTTTGTGAAACAGGGCTGGTCGCAGAAAAAAATGCTCAAGCTCCTCGTCATGAGTGCCACCTACCAACAATCCAGCGTCGTCACACCGGAGCTGCTGGAGCGCGATCCGCTCAACATCCTTTTGACCCGTGGCCCGCGGTTGAGGCTCGAGGCGGAGATGGTGCGAGACTCGGCCTTGCTCGCCAGCGGACTGCTCTCCGAAAAACTGGGCGGCCCCAGCGTCTACCCACCGCAACCTTCCGGAGTTACTTCCGAAGGCACCTACGGCGCATTGAACTGGGCGACCAGCACCGGTCCCGACCGCTATCGGCGAGGCCTCTACACTTTTGCCAAACGCACGGCACCCTACGCCATGACGGCCACATTCGATGGCCCCAGCGGCGAGGCCTGCCTGGCCCGCCGCGATCGCTCCAATACCCCCCTCCAAGCTCTGAGCCTGCTCAATGACACCGTCTTCATGGAATGCGCCCGGGCATTGGGCCAGGCAGCCACCGGAACAGGCGGCGGCGACGAAGCCCGCGTTGAATTCATCTTCCGCAGATGCCTGACCCGTCCGCCCTCGGCCGAGGAGCAGACAAGGCTGCTTCGTTTTTATCAGACACAACTTGCCCGCTTTGCAAGCGGAGAATTGAAAGCGTCAGAAATACTCGATGCCGGAACCGGCGACCGCCTTAATGAGCAGGCCGCTTGGACCACCTTGGCCCGTATCCTGTTGAACCTCGACGAAACCGTCACCAAGAGCTGAAATTTTATGAGCTGTCACGACCATCTCTATGCCTGCAGCACGCCGCGCCTGAATTCGCGCCGCTGGTTTTTAAAGGAATGCGGACTCGGACTTGGCAAAGTGGCCCTGGCCTCAATGCTCACCGATGCCTTCAGCTCGAAACTCTTGGCGACGCCAGCCTCGGCCAGTGAGGCGCTCAAGCCGCGCGCCCCTCATTTTCCCGGCAAGGCCAAGCACGTCATTCACCTTTTCATGGCCGGCGCCCCCAGCCAACTCGACCTGTTTGATTACAAGCCGGAGCTGGCCAAGCTCCAAGGCAAACCTTTACCGCCCTCCGTCATCGCCGGCCAGCGCTACGCATTCATCCGCTCCGACGCCGCAGTGCTGGGACCACAGTTCAAATTCGGCCGACACGGAAAGTCCGGAGCCGAAATCTCCGAGGCCCTTCCGCATCTTGCGGGTGTGGTGGACGACATCTGCATGATCAAGTCGATGAAGACGGAGCAGTTCAACCATGCGCCTGGCCAGATTTTCCTCAACACAGGTTTTGCCCAGCCCGGCCGCCCCAGTCTTGGTTCCTGGGCCCTCTACGGACTGGGCAGCGAATCCCAGGATCTCCCCGCCTATGTTGTCATGTCCACCGGCGGTGGTGTCAGCGGTGGCTCGGCCAACTGGTCCAGTGGTTTCATGCCCTCTCTCTACGCCGGCGTCCGCTTCCGAAACCAAGGCGATCCCATCCTCGACGTCACCAGTCCCAAGGGCGTGGATCCCAAGCTTCAGCGGGCATCGCTGGATTTGATTGAAGAGATGAATCATGCGCGGCTGGGGATCGTAGGGGATCCGGAAATTGAATCGCGCATCGCCTCCTACGAAATGGCCTATCGCCTCCAGAGTTCCGCGCCGGATCTTATGGATCTCAAAAAGGAGAGCAAGGAGACGCTCGACATGTATGGCTGCGATCCCGACAAGCCGAGTTTCGCCCGGGCCTGCCTGCTGGCCCGGCGGATGATCGAACGCGGCGTCCGTTTCGTGAACATCTACCACGAAGGCTGGGACGCGCACTCCGATGTGGTTGGAAATCTGAAGAGTAATTGCGCCGCCACCGACAAGGCCTCCGCCGCTTTGGTGAAGGATCTCAAGCAACGCGGGTTGCTCGATGAAACCCTGGTGATCTGGGGCGGGGAATTCGGACGCACGCCGATGGTGGAGAGCAATGTGGCTCTGGGCCGCAGTCTGGGCCGGGATCATCATCCGGCTGCCTTCACCATGTGGATGGCGGGCGGCGGAATCAAAGCCGGACTCACCCACGGCGCCACGGATGAGATGGGCTTCCACGTCGTTCAGGACGAGGTTCAGATCTACGATTTACAGGCAACAATCCTTCATTGTCTGGGCTTTGATCATGAACGATTGACCTACACTTATCAGGGAAGGCAGTTCCGCCTTACGGATGTGCACGGCAAGGTGGTCAAAGCAATACTGGCCTGAACATCACTTTGGACGAGTAAAGCCCGGTTTGCAAAGCTGGAACGCAACCTCCCTAAACAATCAATCCGGATTGAAATCCTTTTGTCCAGATGGTCCTCAGCCCTTTCCCTTTTGGGCTGAGGCACGGTGAGGTTGTCAGCCTTGGGTTTGAAAGGTCGCCATGAGGTTTCGAGGAAGCTTGATTGCCGGCAAAAAACACGTGAACCACCAACAAAATGAAGAACGCATTTGGAAATCCTCGCATCCGTCATTTCTATTTTTCAGGGCCGATTGCACGGTTCACCCTGCTGACTCTGTTAGCGGGAGCCCAATGCCCTGTGCTGGCTGCCCCTGCAGCCGGATCAGAAAAAATCACGCATTCCACCTCCAGCAATGGCCGGGAGGAGTTGAAGCCCGTGCCTGCGGCTCAAATCAAAAAACGGATCCTCATCGGTGAGGCTGCGGGGCTTTTGCCCGATACGGGCAAAGACTGCACCCAGGCTTTCCAAGCCGCACTCGAAATTCTGCGCCAGCATCCAGGCACAACTCTGAAGCTCAACGCCGGCGCCTATCACTTTTGGCCACTCCACGCCGCAAAACGCGAGCATTACCAATCCAACACCGATGCCACTGTTCCCAAGGCCTACGCGCTCCTGCTGGAAGGCCAGATGAACACCGTCATCGACGGCGGTGGTGCCACGCTGCTCTTCCATGGTCCCATGTCGGCAATTGGAGTGGACGGGTGCGCGAATATCAAGATCCGGAACCTGAATATCACCACGCCTCGGCTCTTCACATCACAGGGCAAGGTGGTGGACGCCGGCGCAGACTGGCAGGTTCTGCAGATTGATCAGGACCGTTTTCCCTATGTCGTCGAAGACGGTGTTTTCAAAACCATGTTGGAAGGAGTGAAGTCCAAAATTTGGGGCCGGATGGAATACGACACAGCTGATGGCCGTTTTTCCCATGGGGATCAAGGAGGGGTTTCACGCGCCGAAGAACTCAAGCCGGGGCTCGTCAAGTTGTGGTCCTCGCACGATGTGGCCAAAGCAGGTAACATTCTCGTCCTCCGCCACCACGAACGCACTCATGCCGGAGTCTTTATTCTTGGTTCGCAGAATGTGACCCTTGAAAACGTCGAGGTCTGGGGCACCGCCGGCTTGGGAATTCTTTGCCAGCAGAGCCGCAAGCTGACCTTCCTTCACACCCATGTCCGCCCGCAGCCAGACACCGGCCTGGTCTGCGGACCGAAAGACGACGGTTATCATTTCTCCGGATGCAGCGGTCAGATCACTCTGGACGCCTGCATCGTCGCCGGCACCGCCGATGATCCAATCAATGTTCATGGCACCAGTCTGCCGGTGGTGGAGCAGACGGGACCGGCCACCGTCACAGCCCGCTTCGGCCATCCCCAGTCGATCGGACAGTCGCTCTGGGCTCGACCCGGCAACCGGATTTCCGTGATTGATCGGGAAACGCTGCTGCCTTCGCAGGAAAATTGCGTGAAGTCATTTCGGTTGGTGGATCCTCAGACCGTGGAAATTGAATTCGCCAAATCTTTCCTTGAGCCGGTGACTCAGGCGCACGCTCTGGAAAATCTCTCGGACACCCCGGACGTGACCATTCGCGGATGCGCCTTCAGCAACGGCCGGGCCCGCGGCATCCTGTGTTCCACCCCGGGCAAGGTGCTCATCGAAAACAACACTTTCATCATCCACGGCGCGGCAATCCTAATCCCAGGAGATGCCAACGGCTGGTATGAGTCCGGCGCGGTCAACGATGTTATGATCCGCGGAAACCGGTTCGATAACTGTCTGGTGGCGGACAGCCAGTTCTCCGACGGAGTGATTGCGATCTGGCCGGAGATTCACCGGCACGTGGCGGGCCACCCGTTCCACCGCAACATACGGATCGAAAACAACATCTTCCGGGTGTTCGACCGGCCGATACTTTACGCCTCGTCTGTGAACGGTCTGTCCTTTACCGGCAACACCGTGGTGCGCACGGAAACCTTCACGCCGTGGCATCGCAACTCCAATGCGATCACGCTGAAGAATTGCCTAGCTGTAAAAATCAGAGGCAATCGGGTTCAGGGTGAATTACTTGACCGAAAAATCCAGTGTGAATCCACTCCGGCCGCCGAGATCCAGATTGGAGTAACCGAGCCTTTTTTTCTGGCGGCAAAACAAACTCCTGTGGTCCGATAAATGCCTGTTAAACAAACGCCCTCCCTACGATGAACATCCGGAACTCGACTATCATCCTCGCCGCTGCAATCTTGTTCTCCCCGCTGGCGCAGGGCAGTGACACGATGCTCACCCTCATGGATACGGCCCAAGTCCAATCCATCGCGGCGCGCCATGTGGGCGAAACCGCCCTGGTGTTCACGGAATCGAGGGGGTTTCCGATCCGGCATTCGAACGGATTACCCGCCCGCTGGAGCGGGCAGGCTCAATCCCAAAAAATCAGTTTCGCGGGCGTCGCACAACCGGGTGAGTTTTTTGTCTTCCAGCTCGGCATTTACGCGCTCACCAACCTCGGCCCAATCTCCCTGACCTTCAGCGATCTCAAGGGTGACTCCGGCATGCTGCCCGCCGGCGCATTCAACTGCCTGAGCCTCGGTGGACTCAATTTTCAGGGGCAGCCATTCACGAAGGGAATCCACATGGAAGCGGGCCAACTACAGGCGCTCTGGGTGGGCGTGACTATTCCCGTCAAAGCCAAGGGCCGGTTTGTCGGCAACATGCAGCTGGATCCGGGACGGGATAAAAAAATCCCCGTCGAACTCACGCTGCAGATCGAAGGCCCCGCACTCGCCGATCAAGGCGATTCAAGTGCCGGCAAGCTCTCCCGCCTGCGCTGGCTCAATTCCAACACCGGCACTGAACCGACCCTGACCAAGCCGTTCACCGCGGTGCGCACCGGCAGCCGGGTTATAAAAGTGCTGGGGCGCGAGCTATTGCTTGGGGAAAACGGGTTGCCCAAACAAATCCTCAGCCATTTTTCCCCTGCCAATACTCGGATCGAACCCCAAGCCCGCCCCTTGCTCGCCCGACCCGCAGCTTTCCTGGTTGAAACCTCCACAGGAAAACAGGCTTGGCAGGACAACTTCGGCTCCCTGAAACACAACACTCTGAAAGCAGACTGGACAGCGACCAGCACCACAGACGGGCTGAGAACCGAAACCTGCGGACATCTTGATTACACCGGTGCCGGCGAAATCCGCATCCGCCTGATCGCGGATAGAGACCTCGACTTGAAGGACGTCGGGCTGGAGGTGCCCTTTCGCGAAGACTCAGCCCGATATTTCATGGGCCTCAATCATCCGGGCGGGCTTCGCCCCGAATCAGTGCAATGGAAGTGGGATGTCCAAAAGCACCAGGACTGTTTTTGGCTGGGCGCTCTGAACGCCGGCTTGATGCTGCGGCTTAGGGATGGCGATTACCTGCGCCCGCCGGTGAACATCTACTATGCATTCCGCCCGCTGGCATTGCCCTCGTCTTGGGGCAACGAGGGCCGCGGTGGCGTGGAGCTGCGATCAGAGGCCGATTCCTGCGTTTTGGCCCGGGCCTACAGTGGTCCGCGTCGCCTCAAGCAGGGTCAACACTTGGACTTCACCTTCGAACTTTACCTCACGCCCTTCCGCACTCTGGATACGGAGAAACAGTGGTCTGTGCGCTTCATTCAACCGTCCCCGAGCCACCTGCCCGACCGGCTGGATCAGGCGGTTGCCTCGGCTGATTCCAGACACGGCCCCAATGTCATCAACGTCCATCAAGGCACCTACTACAGCCCCTACATCAACTATCCCTACAGTGACGCATCGGCTTCTGCCTTTCATGATCTTGTCCAACGCGCCCATGCAAAAGGGGTAAAGGTCCGCGTTTATTACACCACCCGCGAGATCACCCAGAACATGCCGGAACTCTTTCCGCTCCACTCGCTCAATGGCGAAATCATCCTGCCCGGCCCCGGCAAAGAGGCCCGCACTCTGATCCATCCCGGCGGACCCCATCCCTGGCTGACTGAAAACCTGATCTCGGATTTTATTCCCGCCTGGGTGGACCACGTGGGAGGCAAATATGCGGAGCTGGATCTTTCGGTGATCACCACCCCCGACTCGCGCTGGAACAATTTCTATCTGGAAGGGTTGCGGTGGCTGGCAGACAAGTCGGATTTCGACGGCGTGTACATCGACGATACCGCGCTGGATGCAGGGAGCCTCAGGCGGGCCCGGCGGATTCTCGACACCCGGCCCGGCCGTTACATGGATCTTCACACATGGAATCATTTCAACAGCCACGCCGGTTTCGCCAACAACCTGACAATTTACATGGAGCTCCTGCCCTACCTCGATCGCCTCTGGCTTGGCGAAGGTTTCAACGCGGACACCGCCCCGGCAGATTTCTGGTTGGTGGAAATGAGCGGCCTGCCCTTTGGCCTTATGAGCGAAATGCTGGAGGAGGCAAACCCTTGGCGCGGAATGGTCTTCGGCGAAACCTCGCGACTGGGCTGGTCAGGGGATCCGCGGGGACTCTGGAAAGTCTGGGATGAGTTTGCAATTCAAGGCACCGAGTTTTTGCCCTCCTTCGCTCCCGGCTGTCCCGTCGCCACAGGCGAAAAAAACATCCTTGCCACAGTGTATCGCAAGAAGGGCCGCTCCTTCATCGCTCTGGCAAGCTGGGCGGAAAAAGAAACCGCCGTCAAACTCCGCATTAACTGGAGCGCCTTGGGGCTGGATCCCGCACGGGCCACCCTTTACGCCCCAGCCATCGCAGGCATGCAACCCGAACGATTGTGGCAACCCGCAGAGGAAATCCCGATTAAGGCCAAGCAAGGCTGGTTTCTGGTGCTCGACCAACAGCCGCGCAAACCAACAATAATCTCCAAATGAACTCAACCCCGGCCCGACTGGTCCAACCCGATTTTCTATCGTCTAATCACATCGATCAAACAACTCCATGAACTGCGTCCATCTTTTTCTCTTCGCCGTAGCCCTCACCTTACCACCACGCCGCATCCAAGCCGAACCTGTTTCGGCCAAAACGCTCCAACGCATCTCCATCGATGTCGCCCCACGCATCCTTACCCCGGCACGCACAACCAACACCACGGGCCGATTGATTCTAACAGGCTTCTACTCGGACGGCTCGAGCCATCCTATCGCCCCCGCCAAAGCCGTAATCACCGCCCGCACCAAGGCCGCCAGCGGCAATGTGCAGGTCGTCAGCCTTCACGGTAATAAAGTGATCCCCGAGGAGGGTGGAGTGGCCACCATCGAGGCCAGCCTGAGCGATGCCGGCAGAACTTTCACCGCCGCCACACAGGTTGTCGTGGAACCCTATTACCGGGATTATCACCAGACACTGGTCTTGAAATTATTTCTAGGAATGGAGGGGCAACCGGTGGAACGGCTTGCAAAGGAACCCATGTTCCTAAAACCGCACGACGTCTTTCACACCTTCGAGCAGGCTCTGGACATCATCCGCAAGACCGACAATGTGACCCGAGGCATCCCAAAGATCATCTACCTCGTTGGCTGGCAGAAGGGCGGACACGATCACGGATATCCAGACTGGTCCGAGGTCAATCCGCTTTTGAAGCGGGCTCAGGATGCCGCTCCGCTGGACAGTTTGCGCTGGCTCATCCGCGAAGGCCGGAAGTTCAACACCACAGTCAGCCTGCACATCAACATGGTGGACGCCTATCAACAGAGCCCGCTGTGGGATGAGTATGTGGCCAAGGACTGCTTCGCCAGAGATGAAGGCGGAAAGTTATTGGTGGGCGGAATCCAGATGATAGGCGAGGACATGTACAACGTGGTTTATCCCAAGGAATGGGCGGCAGGACTCGCCCAGCGCCGCATCGACGGATTGATCCGGATGATTCCTGAACTCAAGGACGGACATACCATCCACATCGACGTCTTCATCGCCAACCGCGACGGGGGCAGGCCGATCAGCCCCTGGCACTTGAAACCCGAGAATGGCGGATTGACCCCGGACAAATATGTCGAGACCCAACGCAAGATTTTCCATTACTGGCGCGACCGTGGTTTCGATGTCACAGGTGAGGGCACTGGCTGGGCGCATCCGCCCGGCGAACACTTTGTGGGCTTGCAGGCGATGTCCTGGTGGTATTCCTGGAACCCCATGGAAATTCCCGAATGCCTCGGCGCTCGCGGGCGGACGACCCGCGAAGGGGAGGGTGACTTTCGCTTTGGCGAAAGCATGCATGGCGAGACCCTCTGGCTGGCCGAGGGCAGCAGCATGCCAGGTTTCCTGGGATCCTTCTGCCGCACCGCTCTTCCGTGGCACTACCTAAGCCGCTTGGAGCGGAAGAAGTTCGAAAACGATACGCTTTTCTACAGCAATGGAGTGGTCGCCCGCAACGAATCTGGAAAACGCATCATCCGCAAAGGGGATTTCGTCTTGCGCGAAGACGATGATCTCTTTGTTCCCGCCCTTTGGCACAAACAGGAGATCTTCGCATACAGCAAGCTGGGCTATACGAGCAAGTCGTGGCAGTTGCCGGATGACTGGGGCAAGGTTAAGAATGTTGACCTTTATCGGATTACTCTGGACGGCTGCGCGCCTTTGCAAAAACGCGTTCCGGTCTCCGATGGCAAGCTTCTCTTCTCGTTGGAAAAAGATGAGGCTGTTTCCATTCTGCCCGCAGGCTCCAAGCTTCCCGAAAAGAAATGAAAGACCGAAAAGGATTAGAGACCCTGCAGAAGATGAATCGGGGGCGTTTTCTGAAAGCCAACCTTGGCGCAATGATCGGAGCGTCGTTGTTGGTCGCGCAGGCGGCATCTCCGAATTGGGATCTGAAGCATGGTGGAAAACTCAACCTCGCCCAGAGCGTGGCAGCCGCCGATTTTCTAACATCCGAGTCCTTGGCCATGCCTCGGCGGCAGATCGCGCTCAACGGCACCGATCTCCGCCTGTTCAACGCCCGTAGTTCGTTGACATTCCGGGAACGCACCGTCACCGGCATCGGTGAGTTATTCATAGCGCCTCGGGCGGCCAGCCGGGTGCCCATCTCTTTTAATCTATCCTTCCGCGAGGAGAGCCTTGGTGCGCTGATCGAGGATAACCAGGATGAATGGGGCGAAGGCACGCTAAATGTCTGGCAGCATTGGAATCCGGCCAACAAGGAACTGGGAATCTACAAGGGTTGGGGCTATGCGCTAATCCTGCCGTCCCAGCGAGCCACGTGGGCACCGGACGCGTATACCCGCCGCGGGACCTTTCACCATTACCTCGGCAAGGATCTGATCTCCTTTGGTGTAATATCCCGGACCTTGCCGGCGGCGGATGTGGACGGGGCATACGAGGAACTCACTATCACCAATCGCACCGACCGACCCCTATCGCTCACCCTCATCCCCGACCAACCTCGCGGCGATAAAAAACGCTCCGCCTGCTTCACTCGGCGGGAGGGTGAATTCGCGCTTCAGGTATTGTGCGACCTCGGTCCGTCACAAGGTGATGGTTGGCGGTTGGAAATCCCCTCACAAGGGCAGCGCATCATCCACGTTGCCTTACTGGTCGCGGACGCGGGTGCCGCCGAGCCTGCGGGCCATTATTCATCGGATCTGGCCGCTCGCTTCGCATCCAGCCGCCAGACAACCTTGGATTTACTGCACCGAGCTGCAACTCAACTGCCCCAAATTGAAACTGGCAACCCGCGTCTAAATGAGTTTTATCAACGCTCCATCCTCAGCCTCCTCCAGTGCCGACGCGAACGGGCTGATTCGCCAATACGTCCCTTCTACGATATCGGGTTCGGTGACGGCAATTCCGTGACGTGGGACGTGTCGTTCTCCACGGGGCTGCTTACCATGTTCGCTCCGGACGAGGCCAAACACATGCTCAGCGCCTTCCTGTCTGCCGGAGGCGTCTTCAACTCCACCTGGCTAAGCGCAAAGGGGGGAGGCGGCGGTTTCTACATGCAGTCTCCCTTTGCTCTGCTTGATATCGCCCAGCGCCACATGCGCCAGACCGGTAATCGTGCGCTGCTTGACGAGAAGGCGGGGACGAAGACCGTCTTCGAGCACTTCCGGGACGGCGCGCAAACCTTGCTGGACTCTTACGTGAAGGATGGGTTGATCGACGCCGGCGAGGGAACTGGCAAATTGCTCGAGATCCGCACCAGCGGTTACGAGCACACCGTCGCCGCAATCAACGGTATGGCTGTCGACTATCTTGACCAGGTCACGACCTGGTGCCGGGAGCGCGGCGATATAAAGTCCAAAGCCTTTCAGGCTGCCGCTCGGCGCCTGCACGATGAAATCGAGCGGCGGCTGTGGGACGAGGGTTCCGGTTGGTACATTAATCTGTATCCAGACGGCAGACGGCACCGGGTGATGAGCTACCACGTCTTCGATCTGCTGCGCCAGCCATCCGTGCCTGCTGAGCATCGACGACGACTTGCGGAGCACATTGTCTCCGGTGAATTCCTGGGGCCCTACGGCATGTATTCCATCGCCTTGAGCGACGAGGAACATTGGGACATGCAGGATTGCGACTGGGGTGGCGGGGGGCAGTATGTGGGGCAGCCTTTGCGGATTGCGGAATCACTCTACCGCATGGAGGATCCAAAGCGTGGTTGGGACGTGCTCTCACGCTGTCTACTCTGGGTGGATCGATTCCCCTATTTTCCCCAAACCATCTATACTGAAGAACTGGCAATACAGGACCACGAACGCGGCTGGTCATTACAGATCTCCGCAGGTGCCGGTGCCGAGGCCGTCATCTACGGCGTGTTTGGGCTTATGCCGCAGGATGACGGCAATCTTGCGGTAAATCCCCACTACGAGAAATCGCTCGGAACAGCGACCCTGAGAGCGTATCGATTTCGGGAACATAGTTATGACCTCTGCATGGATGCCAAGAGTTTTAAGATTTTCCGTGATGGCGTCCAATTGAGTAAAGAGTGTCATGGCCACTGTATTACCATCACGGAAAATGGAAAAATCCGGCGGAATCTGACCGGTGCGGATCTGAAAGCGGGAAAATAGAAGGACGGCTTTCGTCTGGTTGCGACCGGATAAAATATAAGTGCAAATGAAACTTCGAAACCAGTGGCCCGGCTTTTTTTGGTCAATAGTACTAACATCGGCTTTTCTTGCGCTCACCGGTTTTGCAAGAGATGGTGGTCAATTTATCACTCGTCTCAAATCCGGAAAGCCCCAAACCATAGTTACTTATGGCACCAGCCTGACAGCAGGCGCTGCTTGGGTCGGCCAGCTACAAACTGTTTTGCAAAGCAAATACCCAGGGTTGGCGACAGTGATTAACAGCGGACAAGGCGCAATGTGGTCCAAGTGGGGCGTTGATCATCTCCACGAGCGCGTGCTGCAAAATAAACCCGACGCGGTGTTTATCGAGTTTGCGATCAACGATGGGTATCTCGATTACCAGACCACCGTCGAACAGGGGCGCAAAAATCTGGAAAACATGATCCAGCGGATTCTGCAAATGAACGCCGGCTGCGAAATCATCTTGATGACCATGAACCCGCCCATCGGTGTGCATCTGGAGCGGCGCCCAAAGGTTGCCGAGTATTACCAGATGTATAGGAATGTGGCCCATGAGATGAAGCTGATGCTGATCGACCACTATCGGAACTGGGGAACAATTCTAGAAGCCGACGAGAGACTTTATGCCAGGTATGTCCCGGATGGCATTCATCCCAACGCCGAAGGCTGTGAAAAGGTAATAACTCCGGCAATCATAGAAGCATTGGGATTGGCAACAGACGCGGACTTCCGTCCCTCAATCCGGCGCATTGAACTGGATCGTGAAAAAGTCTGTGCGCACAAAAACTTGCGAATCCGCATCGACTGGCAGGCCAACGCGGCCACGCGCCAGACTTACCAACTGACGCTCAACCTGGTCGGGATTGGGAGGCCGCCGGATTTCAGCACAAACATCGTGCTCCAACCTCCCACCACCCAGTGGAAAGCGGGCACTATCGTGAGCGGCAAAGATTTCGTCATCACCATTCCCGGCACTCTTTCGCCCGGCTGGCGTCGCATGTTATGGAGCCTCACTCAGGCCAGCCTCCCCGGTCAGGCGCTTCCGCTCGACAACGCCGACCGCCACGAACGCAATTCGCAGTATTGCTTCGGTGAGATCGAAATCCTGCCGGCCAACTCCCAAGCGCCCGGCGAAACTCTCGTCCGCCTTCCTACCAGTGATCCGGCAAAACCGGAGCGCCCAAACGAGGAGTGGCGCATGCGGCACGCCGAGCGGGTGGCTGATGTGAAATCCCACGCAGACCGGTTAGATGTTTTGTTCATCGGCGATTCCATCACTGGCGGATGGCGCGACATTGGCAAGGCGGTTTGGGAAAAGCAATTTGTTCCATTGCACGCGGTGAACATCGGCATCGCCGGCAGTCAGACGCAACACCTCCTATGGCAGTTCGAAAACGGCGCAATTGATGGGATCAATCCGAAAGTGGCTGTGCTAATGATCGGGGTGAACCATTTTCTGGCATCGCCGTCGCATACCACTGCCGACATCGCTCGCGGCATTTCGGCTGTTGTTGCGAAGTTGCGCGAGAAACTGCCCCAAACCCAAATTCTGTTGCTCGGCACCTTTCCCAAGGACAGGGCAGCAACCTCGACGGATCGTGTGAAAATCAAAGAACTTAATGCTATGATTGCCAGACTCGACGACGGAAAGAAGATCCGGTTTAATGACCTAACACTGAAGTTTCTGGCCACAGATGGCTCGCTTCCGCCCGACATTTCCCCGGATGGAGTGCATCTCAGCCCCGCTGGCTACGCAATCTGGGCTGACGCGCTCAGACCTGTTATCCGCGAAATAACGGCGCAGGACTCATCCCGGAACGTGCGCACAGATCTACCCGTCAAGTCGTCGCAATAGTGGCGAACAGGCCGCATCGGCAACTATTTTGTTTTCACACCGTTCCCGAAACAGCCTGTTTTTTGGGGCGTGTGTCAATTGTTGCCCCACATTGACGCCAGATTTGGGTCCGCCAGGAATTTTTCATAAGTTGGCAGGCTGGGTTGCTAGCGCGCTAAAGGGATCCAGGCTCGCATGAAACTGAAAGCCGTAATTGGAATCAACCGAGGATCTCCGACCAACCCGAAAGCGACTTTGAGATAAAAGTGAAGTAAACATGAAGCGCTGTATGAGGGACAAGGGGTAAGATGGTTGCTGTGGTTTTCGTTGTTTCCTCAGGCCAGAAAGGAGCACGCGGAAGATCGGAGGTCAGAAGGCAAGGTTTGGTGGAGGTTTGTCAGGCGGCGCAGAGCGGGTCCCCACCTCTGGGTTTTTTGATGGGGTTTTTCAAGCGTCACTGGCGTGGTCTGTCTATAGATTTGAACGGACAAAAAATATTCAAGAGCCTTGCAGGGGCGCGAGTTGAGCCAAGCGGGAATGGCCAAAGGGGTAAGAGAGAGCGGCCGGTTTGCTCCGCTGCCACCGTTCTTGCGAGGGGCTTACCAGCTGCCGTCGGCCAGAAGTGAGATGACGTTTTTAGCCAGATCCTCGGCGAGCAGGGGAAAGGCTTGGCGTTCGGCGCTGGTCAGGTCGCTTCCCACGCGCACCAAAGTGGATCCCTTAACGGTTCGATCGAGAATCACCTTTCCGGTGCGGATTTCGCGGGCTGTCACCTGAGCCGTGGCGGTGATGCGGAAATCACTCACCGTCAAGACATCTTTGGGAACGAAGCTCAACTCGTGGCGTTCAAAGCCGGTCAATGTGCCCGTGACGATGATGTCGCCGTCCCCTTGTGTGGCCAGGCGGAAGGTGGCGTCGCGCTGGGTTTCGTGGCGCAGGGCCGTGGTGAGGGCGTCGCCCAAGCGCGGCTCGAGGGTTTGGTTGGAGAAGGGGTGGATTTGGAGGGCTTTTTCGCCCGCAGTCAGGCCGTTGGTCGGGCCGAGTTTATAGGACGCACATCCGCCGCAGGCGATGAGAGAGGCGCCGAGTAAAAGAGTGAAAAGCCGGAGCATACTCACTTGCTCGCGGTTTGAAGCCGTTTCTTGATTTGGTCAATCCGTTCCCGGGAGGCGGCGGCAAAAGGGGAAAGCGGATCGCGGAGCAGGACTTCGTTGTAATAGACCAGAGCTCCGTTCCATTTGCGGTTTTTCTCGTAATACCGGGCAATCTCATAACTGCCCCGGGCCTGCTCGGTGTGGAGTCGGCCGATGGTCTTCTGTGCCCGGGGAACTCGCGGATCATCGGGGAACAGCGTCATGAAATCGGTGAAGGTGGCGATGGCCTGGGCGGCGGTGTTCTGGTCGTATTCGGCGGTGGTGGCCATTTTCTCGTAGGCAAGAGCCTGTTTGAAAACAGCTTCGGCGGCGATCTTGGGCTGGTCATGATAACGGTCGGCCGCCAGTTCGTAGGCCTTGACCGCATCGGGGTAGTTGGACTGTTTTTCCCGGGCGGCACCTATCCGCATCTGGGCCTGGGGCCCGATTTCCGTATAAGGCCCGTTCTTGACGACCTGTTCGTATAGTCCGGCGGTCTTTTCCATCGAGGGATAGAGGGGGAAATAGTTCCAGAGGCGGAACCATTCGCCGGCGAGAAAGCGGCCGGCGATTTCATATTGGCGTTGGAGCACCTCCTGGTAATTCACCGCCTTGGGATATTTTTCGAGGAGGGTTTGAAAGGACTTGAAGGCTTTTTGGTCCCAGCCTTTTTGCTCATAGCAGCGGCCCAGTAGGTATTGAGCCTGGGGGGCGTAATCGGAAAGCGGCCACAAACGCACGACGCGGTGGGCCGCTTTTTGGGCCAGCGCAAAATCCTTCTTGTCGAAGGCCTCTTGGGAGACCGCCAGCTGGTCTTTGGCCCGGGTCCGCATCCATTTTCCCGTGCCGCCCACCGGCTCATAACTCCAACCTTCGCCCGGGGTGTAGACAAAAGGAGCCGGCGCGCGACCGGCAGACAGCCAGAAGGCGGCTGTCAGCAGCAGGAGAATGAAACGACGCTTCATGGCAGGACGTTAATGACCCGGCCCCGGCGAGTCAAGACAGGCCCTTCAGCCCCGATAAACGATCATCACCGCATACTCGGTGAGCAGTTTTTGCGAGCCGATGTCCGCATGCGTATAGCTCATCGGGGTGATACTGATGATGTTGGGTTCGCCCGTCACCTGCAGAAAATTCGAGACAACCTCGTCAAAGGTGTCGTGTCCGACCTCGATGCAATCGGTATGGCGGATGGTTTTGACGCGGATTTTTTTATCGCTTTCCCTTGCGGTGACCTCCAAGGGCTTAAGCGTGCGGGCAATGAGAGTGGTCACAGGTTTGTTGTGCACGGGCACCTTCAAATGCATCTCCACCTTGGCGGCGGCAGAGGTGGCAATGGAGCTGGCTTGGGCTGGAGGCAGGGTGGGAATGCCTCCTGTGGGGATGCTTCCGCTGGCCGGTGCTCCGGCGGTGCGGGCCCCGTCGGTTCCGGCATGGGGGATGACGATGGTTTCCTGGCAATTGGGACATTCGATCTGGCTGCCGGCACCGGTGCTGTCCACCTCTAGTTCCTGCTCGCACTTGGGGCAATTGAAAACAATGTCCATAAATTTTTTCGTCCGCCGCAACCGCACACTAAATCCCGCCTGTCTCCTTGGCCAGAATAAATTTGGCGGCGGCTTTTGGCAGGGACGGTCCGGCGGCCGGAGAAAGATCAGCCCGCCTGGTTCGGAAGGGGGGGGAGTTTCTGTGGACGTTTCGCGGGTTGATTGCTCGCTTTTGGAGCGGCAATTGGATAGTTGTGATGTATCCGAATGAAATGAGTCTCCGGCTTTTTGATGCGCACAACCATCTGCAGGACGAACGGCTGGTGCCGTATCTGAACGATATCGCGGTCTTTTTACCTGTTGCCGGTATTGCTCGAATGGTGGTCAATGGCACGTGTGAGAAGGATTGGTCCGGAGTTCTGGAACTGGCCGGAAGGCTGCCGCAGGTTGTTCCGTCCTTTGGCTGTCATCCGTGGTATGTGGGCAGCCGCACAGCGCAGTGGCGCGAAAACCTGGTACGGTTTCTCGATGCGGTTCCCTCCGCAATCGGGGAGATAGGGTTGGATAAACGTGTGGAGGATGCTGACTTTGCGGTGCAAGAGGAGGTGTTCTTGTGGCAGTTGCGCTTGGCCTCGGAAAGGAATTCGCCTGTCAGCATTCATTGTCTTCAGGCTTGGGGGAAATTGCTGGAACATCTGCGCTCCAATCCTCTGCCGCGCTGCGGTTTTGTTCTCCATTCCTTTGGAGGACCGCGCGAGATGATCGCGCCGCTGGCAAGGCTTGGCGCTTACTTCTCGATGCCGGGAGGTTTTGCCCGCGACCGCAAGAAGCGGCGGCGGGAGGTTTTTCGGCATGTCCCGCCCGACCGGTTGTTGATCGAAACCGACGCGCCGGATCAGTTGCTGCCCGAAAAACTTGTGGAGTTCCCCCTTCCGCTCTCGACGGAGGGCAAGCCAGTGAATCATCCGGGCAATCTCGGGGCCGTCTATCGTTTTGCGTCTGAATTACTAGGGATTTCGCTGGAAACTCTCGCAGGGCAGGTGGAAGAAAACTTTCACCGCGTTTTTGGCGGCGTGCAGACTGGCGGATAGGGAATCCCACCGCTTTTTTCAAACCCTGGCCGGCGGTCAAGGATGTTTGCAAATCCTCCGCACCACCTGGGCTGCGGCGGCAAAGCCGAAGGCACCGGTCACAAAACTTGCCGTTCCCAACCCAGTGCTGCAGTCGATCCTCAGGTCGGTCGTCTCGCCGCGATCGCAGCCGACGGATCCGTCGTCTTTGGCATAAACCATTGGCTCCCTTGAGAATATGCAATCCACACCAAACGGTGTTTTTTCCCGGGGAAAGCCGAAGTCCGCGCGGAGTTTTTTCCGCACCTGCGCCAGGAGCGGGTCGCCGCCGCTCAGAGCAAGATCGGCGATTTCCAGCGCGGCCGGATCACGCCGGCCCCCGGCGCCACCGGTGGTCACCAGCGGCAAATTTCTCTCCCTGCACCGGGCGATGAGCAGGCACTTCATCGACAGTTGGTCAATGGCGTCGAAGACGGCGTCGAAGGGAGCCTCCAGGAGCGCCTCGGAGTTGGATTTGAGAAAAAACTCCTGCCGGGCATAAACCTGACAGTCCGGATTGATGGCGCGGACCCGTTCGGCCATGACTTCCACCTTGGGTTTGCCGAACGTTCCAGTCAGGGCGTGGAGCTGCCGGTTGGTATTGGTGATGCAGACGTCATCCAGATCCACCAAGGTGAGGGTTCCGATGCCTGAACGGGCCAGGGCCTCGACCCCCCAGGAGCCGACGCCGCCGATGCCGATCACGCAGACATGGGCTAGGCGGAGTTGGCGGGCTCCAGCCCTGCCGAACAGGCGTTCGATGCCGCCAAAACGTGCTTCGTGAGAGTTCAAATCACCTCGGGATAAACATCCGGGCTAGACCGGAAAATAAAGACATCTTCGGGGAGTGTGCCGGCTTCCCCGGTCCCTCTGCCCCCGGTCGGCAGGGTGGATGGCGCGAAGACGGTGTCGCCTCCCCGGATCAGCAGCGGGTCGTTGAAGGATACAAGGGTGCCCCGGGCTTGAAACGTAGCGGCACGCGCATTGACGAGTCGGTGGGATGCCCGTGTGGCGAGTCTGACACGGAAGGGAAATCTGCCGCCGCCGGCGTCGATCAGGCCGGCCTGTTTGAAATGTTCTGCCAGAATCATGGCTTTGCGGAGAATTGTATGGCATTGACAACCGTGAAATCCAAGGTAAATCAAGCCCGTCTCGGTTTGGGCACCGACCTGCCGGTCGCGCGATCGCGGATTCAAAACACTTGCGCCAACCAGCGGTTTTTAGAATTCTTGCCTGCCGTGCTGTTATTGCTGCCACCGAATGCTGGGAAAACGAAAAAAGGCTTCAACCTCATGGAGCTGCTTGTGGTTATTGCAATCATAGGGATTCTTGCTGCTCTGTTGTTACCGGCTTTGGCCCGGGCCAAGGCAAAGGGGCGGCAGGTCGGATGTTTCTCCAATCTCCGCCAGATTGGTTTGGCGGCGCACCTTTATATGGATGATAATCGCGGAGGGCTGTTTCATCATCATGAGGGATGGGTTCTGGATGACGGAACGCAAGTGGACGTTCTGCCCGTCAATCTGAGTGGGGCGAGTGGGGGAGGTTCGGGTAACAGTCAGGCGGAGAAGCCGTGGGTGATTTTTTTTCAGCCCTATTTGCATAGCCGTGAAGCCTGCTTTTGTCCCGCGGACCCTACTCCTCGTTCGATACGCTTGGCAACCGATCTTGCGGCATACAATGGGGCCATCACCAGCACGATTCAGGCACCACCCGACGACTCTGAGCAGGCGTTGGCCCAATCCCAATACCTGACCATTGAAAGTTATTTGCTCAATTCGATTTTCACACATAGGTCTGCCCGCTACGCCCTGGAAGGCGTGCTGCGGGGCTTTGCCACCGATCAGGCGGTCAGCCAGTTGTCCAATCCGAACATTATCATGTTCTCAGAACGGAATAGCGAGGCGCTCAATGCTCCTGATAACAGTCAATTTGGCAGCGTGAATCAGGATGATTACGACACTTGGGTTGGCGAGGCGGCTTTGGTGCGTTGGGGAGCCGGTCTTTATGCGGATGAAGGGTGGATTCGCCGCAATCGTCATGGTCTTCGGGCCAACTATATTTATACCGACGGTCATGTGGACAATTTGGATTGGAGTTCGGCACGCGCGGATCAGTATCCCGATCACCGCGTGCGGCTGCCCTTGGTGAATCCGCCGCACTAGTGAAAGCAGTTCTTAGTCGTAAGGTAAATCTACTTTAACCCCAGAAACAGGATCACCAGATCGATAATGAACAGCAGCACGATGGTGGTTTCTAGGATGAGCATCCAGCGATTGGTCTGGTCGTGGTTTAGGAGTTGATACAGGTCGGCCAGCGTGCGCAGTTTCCCGTCAATGGTGCGATGCCAATCGGGCAGGTGGAATCGGGCGGCGATGTTTTCGTAGATGCGCGCCAGGTGCCAGTCGCCAAAAAACTTGGTGATGTTGCCCAACTCGTCGCTGAACCGAGCCAGATCAATCCGTAACTCGCGTAGTTCGCGGAGCATGACCGCCCGCCCCCGCAGCGGGCGCGAATTTAGATCGCGGTAGGCCCGGACCAAGGAATCGTCAAGGATGCGGTCGTAGGCCTCCAGTTCGGCCAGTTGCAGGTTGGCCAGTTCCATCACATAGAGGGTCTCCTCAAAATGCCGGCGTTCATCCAGAACCAGCGCCGCGTCCCAATCCACCACGACGAGATCATGCGCGTAATAGCTCAGGTGCCGGGTGGTGGATTCCTCGGCTTCCTGCTTGGAGAGGCGGTCCATCTCTTTTTCCTGCGCCAGCAAGGAGGCAACGGTCCGGCGGTGGGTGAGCCACCATTTTTCGGCGTTGAGGGGAGTGCCGTCATTTGTCTGCAGCGGGGATTCGATGCAGAACACCGTGTAAGCCTCATCTTCGGCGAGTTGGAGGACAGGCCGGACATAATGCGGTGCCAGTTCGCGCCTGACCTCTTCGGCCAAGGCCCAGACCTCGTCATGCAGCGATCCGTTTTGAAATTGAAGGTCGTGGTATCCGACGAGATCCTCAATGCCTGCGACGGCAAAAGGCACATGGACGGCGATGCTGATGGCTCCGACAGGCAGGAGTTTGATGATGCGCTCGATGAGCACTGAGCCGCCCGGGCCGATTCGTTTCGCCGGTGGGAGTCGAATCATTTGGGGGCGGTAAAAGAAGAGGTGGCGCGGGTTGCGTTTGCCGGTATCCACCACGAATTGTGCAACCGGTTGGCCGAGTAGTTCCCGCACTGGCTGGCGGGTCATCTCATAGGCAACGTCGAAGGCGTAGAGATAAACCACCTCCCCGCGATATCCAGGGCCCTCGGCTGGATCCGGCCCGGGTTCGGGGGTGTTTGGGGCGGGTTGGGGGATTTTCATAGGCGCTGGAACCTACTCCAAGGTTGGCGCCAAGTCTAAGCCCGGCCGGGCATCCCGGTCGCAGGCAGAGGCGGATCCCGTAGGCTTAACGGCGGGGCGGGCTGTTTTTTTTCCTGCCGCGCCAAGTGAGAAGCAGCATGAGCAGGCCGAAACCGAGCATCACCGCGCCCCAGATCAGATTGATGTTCAGCCCCAGCGAATGGGCCGTGTAAATGTCGTTGCCGGAGGTGGCCAGTCCGAAGATGGCGATCATTCCGCCGAACAGGGTGAACATGATGCCAATGGGAAAGCGAAGGTCGAAGTTCATGGTTTTATAAAGGGGGTGGCGGGTAGCCGGTGGTGTTCACCAGAAAATGATGTTTAGGGTGACGGTCACGATTAGCACCAGGATGCCGACGGTGACGGGTTGTTGGTACCACGGTTCGTGGGCGGTTTCCGGCTTGGGTGTCAGCGAGTAGACAAGCCCTTTAAGTTCTTCGTCACTCTTGGTCCGTTTGGTGGCCAGCGAAATCAGGATGGTCAGCGCAAAGCAGGTGGTCCAAGCTACGATGGCCATGGTGAAGTTCTGGGCCATCTCGCTGTTGAACGGAAAATGTTGCGCTATCCAGCCGCCTTTGATCCCAACTTCCGTGCCGTTGGTGTGAGCCAGTCCGTGGAAGAGGGCGGCTCCTGCGGTGCCGCCCAGCAGGCCGAAGAATGCGCCGTGTCCGGTTGCCCGTTTCCAGAACATCCCCAGCAGGAAGGTGGCAAAGAGCGGGGCGTTGACGAATCCGAACACCAGTTGGAGCATGTCCATGATGTTGTTGAACTTTGAGGCCAAGTAGGCGCAGCCGACGCTGATCACGATGCCGAAAACAGTCGCCCAGCGCCCCATCCACAAATAGTGATGGTCGGATTTTTTTTGGGCGATGTAGCTCTGATAAATGTCGTAGGTCCAAACTGTGTTGAAGGCCGTCACGTTGCCGGCCATGCCGGACATGAAGGAGGCCATTAAGGCGGTGAAGCCGACGCCCAAGAGTCCGGTTGGGAAGTATTTCGCCAGCAGGGTCGGGATTGTCATGTTGTAGTCGGGCGTGCCGTCCTTGCCGAGCGGAAGGAATTGGTTGCCGCTGGCAAAATGCAGGGCGATGGCGATCATGCCCGGCAGAATCACCAGGGCGGGGAAGAGCATTTTGGGGATGGCGGCGATAAGGGGGGTGCGGCGTGCGGCGGACATAGAGTTGGCGGCCATGGCCCGCTGCACCACGAGGAAGTCGGTGCACCAATAGCCGAAGGAGAGCACGAAGCCCAAGCCCGCAACCATCGTGAACCAGTCCGCCCCCATCGGGTTTTCCTTGTAACCACCCATGTGGGCCCAGGATTGCGTCCAGGTGCCGGCGGCATAACCCTGACTGGTGGCAACGGGGATGAGCTTGGCCTTCAGCGCGGTCCAGCCGCCCACATCCCTCAGAGCCAGGAACACCAGCGGGGCGAAGCCGAAAACAATCATAAAAAACTGCAGCACCTCGTTGTAGATGGCCGAGGTGAGGCCCCCCAGAAAGATGTAAACCAGCACGATGACGGCGGAGATGGCGATGCTGTAGTTGTAGTTCCAGCCCAGGAGGAGTTCGAGCAATTTTGCCAGCGCGTGCAGCGAGATGCCCGACGAAAACACGGTCATCACTGCGAACGAGACCGCGTTGAATCCGCGCGTTTTTTCGTCGAACCGGAGCTTGAGATATTCGGGAACCGAGCGGGCTTTGGAGCCGTAATAGAACGGCATCATGAAAATCGCCAGAAACACCATCGCCGGAATCGCCCCCACCCAATAGAAGTGGCTGGTCATGATGCCGTATTTGGCGCCCGAGGCGGCCATGCCGATGACTTCCTGCGCGCCGAGGTTGGCGGAGAGAAATGCCAGACCGGTGACCCAAGCCGGAATCGAGCGGCCGGAGAGGAAAAAGTCGCTGCTTCCCTTCATGTAGCGCTTGAGCCCCCAGCCTATGCCGATGACGAAGCCGAAATAGATGAGCAGGATGGAATAATCGATTCCGCCGAGATGTATTTGCTGCATAGTTGTCAGATGTTTTATTCCCCGTCGTTGCCAACTGCCACGGAGGCTTTGGCTTAGCCGCGGAGCACCGGGTGGTTTCAGGCGATAAAACCAGACTTTTCAAAGCGTTGCCAGAAAAAAATGAGCGCCAACACGCACTCCGGCCTTCTGGTGCTCGGGCTGCATCAGGAACTTCGCGCCGTATGGAATTCAGCGGAGTACGCACGGCGAGGTGATTGGGTTTGGTTTTCAGGCCGCGGCGGAAGTAGGCCCCATGCAATCCACCAAAATGCTGTATGTCAAGACGGGGGGCTGGCACAGGAGTTTTATGCCGATATGCAATCTTTGGTCCAGTGTTCTTCCTTGAACCTAAAAACCGCACTTGGGATCAACCGCGGATCTCCGACCACCCGAAACCACCCTTGAGATAAAACTGAAGTAACCATGAAGAGTTGTATGAGGCGGAGGAATCGGAACCCTTTTTCTAAATACCTGGTCCTCATGAACTTGAGGGTCGATTTGGCTCGGGGGCGCGAGGTTCACCATGAAGCGCATGGAGGGCATGAAGGGGGGAATGAATGATTTTCCTGTGGCGAAAACCTTACACACGCCGCGGATTCATCCACGTGCATTTCCCAGAACTGATCCTGCGGGCCAGGATTGGTCGGATTGAGCATGCGGACGATGACGATGCGCCGTTCCCGGCTCCAACCTTGCAATCGCACGGTTGTCCCGGCCAACGGCTTGCGGGTCGTTGGGTGCGCCCAGAGTTTTTCTATCGCCGGTTGCCAGTCGGTCGCGCTCACGGTGCCGCCCGGCCGCCAAGCTGTGCCGAGGTGCGCGGCGTTTACGCCGCTTCATCGTCCTTATGGGTTTGATATTCTCATGGGTCGCAGGCGGGGTCTGCATTGAAGCGGCCTGAAGGCCTCGCTCCGCGGGTTTTAAGCGGGAGCCGGCTTTTTGTCAGCCAAGAAAAGGCTGAAATAGAATGGGATAACAGGTTCACTTAAAAATCTCATCCTACCCTTTACCCGCCAAGTGAATCGAAACCAGCGGTGCCAAAGGGCTCGTCGCCCCCGATTTTACTCGCCCATCCACTTCTTGACCACCACGTCAATTGCGGAGATTAGGTTGAGGCGGAGCATGCGTTTTGAGCACCTGCTGGTGACTGCGAAGATTTTTCACATTCAGATTCTTGCAGGTGAACATAGGAGGGTGCCAGCCGGCCTTTTCGTTTGAACTCCGGTTGGGTTGTAGGGCGAAAGCGGATGGGTGGCGGCGGGCGGCTCTCAGCGTCCGTTTCTGGGATTCGGGGAGTTGTTGTTATCCGGCCTATGCTGATTCTGATTTGGATTGGCGGGTCCGCCTGGTTGCGTGGCGGGCGTTGGGTGGACCGGTGCGATTGGCGGGCGCGGCGCGGGCGCCATGATTGGCTCAGTAACATGCTGGGCGGCAGGTCGTTCTAAATTTTGTCGGGGTATGGGCGCGGTCCATTGCGGTTGCGGCCGGAGTTGATTGGCCGGTGCGGTGACGGAAGGTGCCGACGGATTTATTTTGGCAGCCGGGGCAAGGGAAGGGGTCGTGGGCTGTTGCTGCGATTGCCAGTTGCGGGTGTTCTGCGGGACAAAGACCCGTTGCTCAGGCCAGACTTTTTGTCGAGGCGGGGTGGTCCGCAGCGGGGCGGTCACTTCGGGTTGCCGTGCCGTTGTGGCGTTGTTTACCGGCGGTTGGTCGACGGTCAAACCCGAACGATGCTCTGAGTCAGCGGAGGTTTCATGGAATGAGGCGGGACTCAGAGGGGGGTGTTTGGAAATCCGCTCTGCGGGGTGCGCCAAGTTGGGGCTGGATTCAATCCTGCCGGACGCGGGTTTGGGTGCGGATCCGGGGTTGACCGCAGGCGAAGGGTTGTTGGCTGGAGCGGGGGCGAAAGTCTTAAATAGAGGCACCGTCTCGCTGCGGTGACTGGGGCGGGTTGAAACCGGATGCTTGACACCCGAGTCAAAGAGCGACCCGCTGCCTGTGAATCCTGATCCTGATCGGGCTGGGCTGCTGTTAGGAGGTGCTGGTTTTATCCCGCCGCCCACCCAGACGCTCTGGTGCGTGGCTGAGGGTTGGGGCAGGTTTGGCCTGAAGGCGGTGATTGATCGTCCGCCAGACTGGGTTTGTTGGATTCGAGTGGCTTTGGCTAAGTCCGTGGTTTCATGCACCCGCACCGGGCGAAGATCCCCACGGGTCTTGGCAATGATGTGTTCGGCTGGCAGGCCCCTGTGGATTTTTTCATGATTTCGGCCTTCCACAATTTGATGGCTGACCACGGTGCGGCTGTAAATTGCCACAGCCTCATGTGCCGGCAGGCGATGCTGCCATGGGTGTGGACTGCAAACGTCTCCAATCGCGACAAAGTTGAACCAGCCGACACCCAAGCCAAAGGTGAAATCCCACCCCACCGGGTGACCCCAGAAAGTGAAGCCCAGCCCGGGCCGGAAACAGGCCGTTGGCGGGAGCGGCGCCCAACCGCAGTAGGCATCGTTGTAGCGCCAAGTCACCCAGGACGGTCCCCAAACCGTGTCGGGTGCCCAGCACCATCCCCACCGGTTGTGGCGAAACCATCTGCCATAGTGGAAGGGGGCCCAACCCCAAGAATAGCCGGAAGACCAATACCAGCCGCAGTCCGAGTTGACCCAGTGCCCGTGGTCAAAATAGGGTTGCCACCCGCGGTTGACCGCCATCACAGTCGGTTGCCAGCACAGTCCATAGCCCTCCACATCAATCCAGCTTCCGTAAGGGGACAGGGAATCATAGAAATAGGTGTAGGAAGGGTTTATGGATGCCGGAGGGGCGGCGGGATCCTCCACGGCGGCAGTCGTGCTTCCGGCTCCAAGAGGTGCTGCCGCAGGAGGGGGTGGCGGGGCAACCGGCTGGACGAGCCTGGGAGCCGGCAAGGTGTTCGTCACGGTGGCGTCGTGCTGCAGCATGGCGGTGATTACGGCGGATGGAACTCCGATGTCTGTCAGATAAATGATCCGCTGTGAATCCAGCGCAAATTTGTTTGGCGAGTTGGTCACATAGGACAGCATGACGGACTCATCCAAACCGGCTTGAGCCAGCCTGACCACTTCCGCCGCGGGTTCCAAGGGGGTGATGGGGCTGGCATCGGTTGCCGGCGGGGCGAGAACCTTGCCCGCGGCATTTTCCAAGGAGGCTTGTGCGATCTCGGGAGAGATTGCGTTGGTGTCCGGAGCATCCCTTTGGAGCTGCGATTGGGCCAATGAGAGTGAGGAGGGCGATGCCAATTGCAGCAGCGCAAGTCCTAAAACCATTTTTGCAAAAGCTTTGATTTTCATACCCATCACCAAGTCAACATAGGCTGTTTGATTTCGAGGTCCAGCCGGTTCGACTCCGGGTGGTTCGGGGCTATTCAACATTGGCGTTTGGGATAACACGGCCGATCGTAAAAGGATCTGATGTTTGAAGGGGGCTTTAAGCATCGGTTTTTTTTGGGGGGGAGACGTTGAAAGCCGGTGGGCGCAGTTTTTTAGGGGGAGTAGGGGGAGGTGTGAAAATGATGGAATTCAGGCTTGCCATCCGGAATTGAGCGGCTATTCTAGTGATCTTTACTTTAGAAAAGAATTTTATGTCAAGAATCTGTGAATTGACCGGCAAGCGCCCGATGAAGGGCAGCATCATCTGGCGTAGTGGTAAAGCCAAGAAACTTGGCGGTATCGGAACCCACGTCACCGCCATCACCAAACGTCGCTTTTTCCCCAACCTGCAGCGCGTCAAGGCGCAGTTGCCTAACGGCGAAGTCCGCTACATCCGGGTGACTGCCGCCGCTCTGAAAAAGGGGCTGGTGCAGAAAGCGCCCAAGCGCACTTGGAAGAAGGAGCTTGCGGTCAAGCCGACCAAGAAATCCTGAGTTTTGTTTTTATCCCGCAAGAAAGCGAGGCTTCTGCCTCGCTTTTTTGCTTGGGGGGGCCTTCCTCAGCCCGATGACGGGCGCAGGGTGTTGTCCAATGGTTGAAAGTCGGCCAAGGCTTTTCCGGAGTGGGAGCCCCCCAACTCCGCCAAGCGCTCGCCGGCCGGCCGCACCCTGGTTTGGAAACTGGCCGCCGCGTCATTAAATGCGGAGTTGGCCCGCTCCAGCCCGGAGCGGATTTTTTCAAAGTGTTCGGTGAACTTGACCATGCGGGAATAAAATTCCCGGGCTGCTTCAGCTATTTTCTGAGCATTCTCGGTCTGGGCATGCTGCTGCCAACTCACACTCACCGAACGCAGCAGCGCGATGAGCGACGCGGGGGTGGCCAGTAAAATCCGCTTCTCCGCCGCCCACACAATCAGGTCCTGGTCCCCTTCCAACGCGGCGCTGAAGAGCGATTCCGCCGGAACGAAGAGCACCACATAATCCAGCGCGTTTGGGAACCGCCGCGGGTAATCGCGCTCGGCCAAGGCCTTGATGGTGCCTTTAAGCTTGGCGGCATGTGCCGCGATCGATTTGCTCCGCGTGCCCGGGTCCGCCGTTTCCAGGGCATGGAGAAAATCCAGATCCGGCACCTTGGCGTCGACGATGATGAACCGGTCTCCGGGCAGGCGTACGATCAGATCGGGCCGGTCGTCACCGGACTGGGTTTGTTCGGTAAAGTCGCACAAGGCGCTCATGCCCGCCGCCTCAACCACCCGGCGGAGGGTTTCCTCGCCCCATTTGCCGCGCGCTTGGTTTGACTTCAGGACGGAGCGGAACTGGGCTGTCTCGGTCGCGAGGGTTTGGTTGGACTGGGCCAGGGTTTCCAAATGCTTTTTCACTTCTCCCAGTGCCGAAGACTGGCTTGTCTCGCTCTGCTGGAGCCTTTGTTGGTAGGTGTCGAGTTGCTGTTTAAGGGGTTCGATCAGGCCTTTGATGGCTTCCTGCCGCTGGGCGAGATCGCCTTTGGCGTTCTCCTGAAATTTGGCAAAGCTCTGTTCGGCCAGCCGGATAAAGTCCGGGGTGGTTTGTTTGAGGGCATCGGCGCTCAGGGCCTTGAATGTGACGCAGAGGTCGGAGAGGGCTTTTTCCTGGGCGGCTTTGGCATCGCGCTGCGAGTTTTCATGCAGTTGCCGCTGCTCGGCCAGCAGATGTTGGGCGGCAGCCTCGTTGGCCAGCGCGGTGGCCAGGGATGTTTTTGTCGCTGAAAGCTGCTCGCGGGACCGGGTGGTTTCCGTTTCACGCAGCGACAGTTGCTGGCGCAGTTCGTTTTCCACTCTCAAGTCCGCCGCCGCGGGTCCCTGCCGCCGCAAACCCAGCAGCCAGCCCAGAGTCATTCCCACCCCGCCGCCCAGAGCGAGGCCGATCAGCAAACAGATGGTTCCAGACATTGTTTTATTGGTTCAGATCAAAGGTCAAAAGATTCCTTGAGTCAATAGCCCAAGCTGCAACTCTAGGCTTCAATTCCGCCCATCGCGGAAACAGTTGCGGTGGCCTCCAATCCGCTTTGAGCACAGGGGCCTGAGGAAATTAGAAATGGGCCACCACTTCGATCTCCACCTTGGCGCCCTTGGGCAGGGCGGCGACCTGCACGGTGGAACGGGCTGGAAAGTGCGCGGTGAAGTGTCCGGCATAGACCTCGTTCATGCCGCTAAAGTCAGCCAGATCTGTGAGAAACACCGTGCTTTTGACGACGTGGGCGAACGTGAGGTTCTGGTCGTCGAGGATGGCTTTGATGTTTTGCAGGACGCGCTCGGTTTGAACCCGAATATCGCCCGGGACGAGTTGTCCGTCCTGCGGGTCAACCGGGATTTGGCCGGCGCAAAATAGCAAATTTCCGGTGCGCACCGCATGGCTGTAGGGTCCAAGGGCGGCCGGGGAGTTGGCGGGGTTGATGATGGTTTTGGTCGCCATAAACAGTGCTCAAGGTCTAGCGGCTTTGATGCCCAGGGTCAAGGCTGCCCACCGGGTCGGCGGAGGTGCCGGAGCGGGGGTGGCTCTTTGTGTTTCGGGGTGGACTGGGTTTAGGCAAAGCAGATCGTTGCAAAAGGGGTGCGTGTAAATCCATAAAAAACTTGATATCCAGTCTGCCGGGAATTAAAACAACCAAGAGCCGCAGATTTGAATCCATAAAACGTCTGATTTCACATGAAACGTCACCTTTCAACTATATGGGTACTTTTCGTTTTATGCGCTTTGGGTGCCGTGTTTCCGGCAGTGGCCGAAACCTCCACCAACAGCACTTGGACCGGCAGCAGCGCCGTCGGGCTCACCCTGACCCGAGGGAACAGCAAAACCGCACTGGCCAATCTGAGCCTTCAGGCAAAAGACAAATGGAGCAAGAACGAGCTGCTTCTGGGCAGCAGCCTCACCTACGGTGAAAACGCGGGAACGGAAACCACCGAGGCGGTCGATGCCAACGGTCAGTACAACCGCCTTTTCGACGAGCGCTTGTACGGGGGATTGAAGCTGGACGTTTTTCACGATGGCATTGCCGACCTGAAATACCGCATCACAATTGCCCCGGTGGCCGGTTATTATTTCGTGAAAAACGCCAACACAACACTCAACGCTGAAGCCGGTCCGGCTTATATTTATACCGATCAGGGGCGGGGGGTGAATGAGACCAGAAATGGCTATCCGACGGTCCGCTTGGCAGAGCGTCTGGATCAGAAACTTAGCGGATCGGCAAAACTCTGGGAGTCTTTGGAATATTTGCCCAAGGTTCAGGAGTTGGCGAATTATCTCGTGAATTTCGAGTTGGGAGTTGATGCGGCGGTCACCAAGCAAATCAGCCTTCGCACGACTCTGCAGGATTATTACAACAGCCGTCCGGCCGCCGGCCGGTTTAACAACGATGTTCGGTTGATTGCCGGAGTGGCTTATAATTTCTAGACCGTTCCGCGGAAAACCGGTGCACCCGCTCCGCAGGGGTATTCAGCCTTTCAGGAGCCGTCGGCCCTGAACCTCCCGTGTTCTTGGAGGCGGCTGCTCCGCGGAGTGCCACAATGGGATTTACAAATGAAGTCCGTCTCCTAAGCTTCACCTGAGCTTAATCCGATCCATCCAAATGAACGAGACACCCTTGCATGTCTGGAAATTCTTCCGCGCAGGCGGCTTTGATCAGGTCAAGTTGGAGACCGGCGCCGATCTGGCGAATTTGGATCAGCTCGACCAGAAACTCTGGGTGGCACTGGCCTGCCCGACCCGCGGACTGGAGTTTGACACCCGCACCCTTGACCTGATTGATGCCGACAAGGACGGCCGGGTCCGCGCTCCCGAAGTGATTGCCGCCGCCAAGTGGGCCACGAGCCTGCTCAAAAATCCTGACGATCTGGTGTGCGGTGCGTCCTCGCTGCCGCTTGCTTCCATCAATGACGGCACTTTGGAAGGCAGGCAGATCCTTGCTTCGGCCCGCCAGATTTTGATCAACCTGGGCAAGGCCCAAGCTGAGGCCATCAGCCTGGAAGACACGGCGGACACCTCGAAAATCTTTGCCGCCACGAGTTTTAATGGCGACGGCATTATTCCCGTTGATGCTGCGGCTGATGACGCCACCCGGGCCCTGATTGGCGAGGTTTTAAGTTTGTTCGGTGCGGAGACCGATCGCAGCGGCAAGCCCGGGGTCAGCCAGATCAAGGTGGAAGCCTTTTTTGCCGAAGCCGCGGCCTATTCCAACTGGTGGAAGAAGGCGGAGGGGGACGCTAATATTCTACCGCTGGGTGAGGCGACTGCCGCTGCCGCTGCCGCGGTGAAAGCCGTGCAGGTGAAGGTGAACGACTTTTTCGCGCGCTGCCGTCTGGCGGCGTTTGATCCCCGTGCGCTCGCCGCGCTGAACCGGGAGGAAAAGGAGTATCTTGCGCTGGCCGCCAAGGACCTGACCATTACGTCTGCTGAAATTGCAGCCCTGCCGCTGGCGCAAGTGGCTGCCGGCAAAGCGCTGCCTCTTTGTGAGGGGGTAAATCCCGCTTGGGCCGCCGCCTTGGCCGCATTCCAAGCCGCCGCCGTCGGGCCTCTGCTCGGAAATCAAACCACCCTCTGCGAAGCAGACTGGAACGCCCTTCTGGCCAGGTTCGGCCCCTTTGATGACTGGAATGCCGGCAAGACGGGGGCCAAGGTGGAAGGCCTCGGATTGAAGCGCATCCGCGAAATCCTGACCGGTTCGGCGCAGGCGGACATTGCCGCTCTGATCGCCCGGGACAAGGCGTTGGAACCCGAGTCCAATGCGATTGCCGCCGTGGAGAAGTTGATCCGCCTGCATCGCGATCTGCACACCCTGTGCCTGAATTTTGTCAGCTTTCAGAATTTCTACAGCCGCAAGACGCCGGCTGTTTTTCAGGCCGGCCGGCTGTTCTTGGACCAGCGGAGCTGCGATCTTTGCCTGAGCGTGGAGGATGCGGGACGCCACGCCAGCATGGCGGGGTTGGCGGGGGCGTATCTGGCCTATGTGGACTGTGTGCGCAAAGCCACCGGGGAAAAGTTGAGCGTTGTGGCCGTTTTCTCCCAGGGCCATGACGACAATTTGATGGTCGGGCGCAACGGGATTTTCTATGATCGCAAGGGCCGCGACTATGACGCGACAATCACCAAAATCGTCTCCAATCCGATCAGTCTGCGGCAGGCTTTTTTCTCCCCCTACAAGAAACTGGTGCGGATTGTTGAGGAAATGGCCTCCAAGCGGGCCGCCCAAGCGGACGCGGAGGTGAATGCCAAGTTGCAGAACGCCGCGCAAACCGCGCTTTCCCAGGATCAGAAAAAGCCCGAACCGTTGAAAAAAATGGATGTCGGTGTGGTTGCGGCCATCGGGGTTGCTTTGGGCGCCATTAGCACCGTGCTGGCGACTGTTTTCACGAAAGTGGTCGAGCTGACAGCCGCCCAGAAAATCATGCTGCCGGTCGTCTTTATGGTCGCGGTCTCCGGTCCTTCGATGATCATTGCTTGGTTCAAGCTGCGCAAACGCAATCTCGGCCCTATCCTCGACGCCAACGGATGGGCCATGAACACCAGCGCCAAGATGAATGTGCCCTTCGGTGCGAGCCTGACGCAGATCGCAGTGCTGCCGCAGGGCGCGGAACGGGACCTTGTTGATCCATTTGCGGAGAAGAAAAACCCCTTGCCTTTGTATGCCCTGCTGCTGGCTCTGATCGGCTTTTGCGCCTTGGCCGCAGCCTGGTATTTCCAATGCTTTGATGCCCGGCTCCCTGTGCACCTGAAAGCATCCAGTATTCTCGGCACCAACTCTTGGAACTGCGCGGCACCCATCAATTCCGTTGGATCCCTTGTTTCCACCAACCGCCCGGCGGCAAAATAAAACAGGCCCGCCCTACTCCGGTCCGGGTATGCGCGTCCGGGCTTTTTATTTGTCCTGAATCCTGAGAGGCTTTAACGAATGCCACGCGAAAGCCAAGCCGACCGGAAAGAACGCGCCCGGAAAATTATAGATGCTCTCAAGCGCGTCTATCCCGACGCACACTGCGAGCTGGAGTTTTCCAATCCGCTTGAGCTGCTGGTGGCCACCATCCTCTCGGCCCAATGCACCGACAAACGGGTCAACCAGGTCACGGCGGAGCTCTTCAAGCAATACCGGACGGTCCGGGATTTTGCGCAGGCCCCGCCTGCCAGATTGGAGGAGGCGGTCAAGTCGACGGGCTTTTTCCGGAACAAGGCGAAAAACATCCAGGCTTGCTGCGCCGCGCTTCTCAAACACCATGGAGGAGAGGTGCCGCGCACCATGGACGAGTTGCGGGCCCTGGCCGGCGTTGGGCGCAAAACCGCCAATGTCGTGCTGGGCAACGCTTTCGGGATCAACGCCGGGGTCGTGGTGGACACCCACGTGGCCCGGCTGGGCTTGCGCCTTGGCCTGACCCGCCAGACCAATGCCGTCAAGATCGAGCAGGACCTCATGCCGCTGGTGCCGCCGGCCGATTGGACCTTGTTCAGCCATTGGCTCATCTGGCATGGACGCCGCCGGTGCCAAGCGCGGAAGCCGGATTGCGCGCACTGTGAAATCCGGCAGCTTTGCCCGCAGGTCGGGGTGAAGGAGGTGAAACTGTGAGGGCTGAAGAGCGATTCTCCCCCCCCCCGGGAGAGTGCCGCGCGGAGGGGGAGGGGCTACGAACGGGTTTGGATGACTGCGCCCCAATCTGGTTTTTCCTGGACTCCGGCCGGTGTGAGGCGGCTTATAACATGTCGCTGGACGAGGCGTTGCTCGAGGCGTTGCCCCGCCTGCAAAAGCCCGTTCTGCGATTCTACGGCTGGAGCGGCCCGGCAGCGACTTTCGGCTACTTCCAAAAAATGTCGGAGGTGGAGCAGGTCACTTCGCTGCGTCCGTTGATCCGGCGTCCGACGGGCGGCGGTTTGGTGCCGCACGATGCCGATTGGACTTACAGTCTGGGTTTTCCGCCCGGGCATGAATGGCATTTGCTGCCGGCGGAGGAGAGCTATCGGCGGATTCACGAGTGGCTGCGTCTGGCGTTTGCGCACCTGGGGATGGAGAGCGACCTGGCGCCCTGCTGCAAAAAAAACCTGCCCGGCCAGTGTTTTGTTGGCCATGAAAAATCCGACCTCCTTTGGCGGGGGCGGAAGATCGCCGGGGCCGCCCAGCGCCGCAACAAGCTGGGCCTGTTGATCCAAGGGTCCGTGCAGCCGCCGCCTAGTGCGCCGGGGCGGGAAGATTGGGAGGATGCGATGCGCCAAGCCGGATCGAAGGCGTTCGGTGCGGAGTGGAGGCGGTTGCCGTCGGATCTGCCTCTGTTCACCCGGGCGGCCGGATTGGCATGCGAGAAATATTCGGCGGACGCCTATAACCGAAAACGCTGAGCACGAAGGCGGTTGGCATTCTGTTTTTTTCAAGCGAGGTTGGCCGCTGTGCATTGGAAACGTTTGGCCGGTCTGGCCCTGATGTTGGCCGCGCCCTTGGCCCGGGGTGTGGCTACCTTTTCTTTGGTGACGTGGAATACCGCTGGAAACGGCGTTGCCGACTGGAGCACCAACTCACCACAGATCCAAGCTATGGGCCGCATTCTGGCGTATCTCGACCCGGATGTCGTCGCTTTGCAGGAGATTCCTTTCACCAACTCATGGCGGATGCCGGAGTTCGTCCGCACCTATCTCCCGGGATTTTATCTGGCCACAAATTCGGGCGGTGACGGTTATATTCGGAGCGTTTTCCTCAGCAGGTATCCCATCACCCGCTCGCAGAGCTGGCTCAACCGCACCAATTTGGCGGCGTTTGGCTATGACGGACCGTTCACGCGGGACTTGTTCGAGGCCCAAGTGGCCGTTCCCGGATTTGCCTTGCCGCTTCATGCCTTCACCACCCATGCCAAGGCGGGGACGACTGCCACCGACGCCCGGCGTCGGGTGGCGGAGGCGGCGGCCGTTTCCAATTTTCTGGTGAACTCCTTTTCGCCGACCAATTACGCACCCTATTTTCTGGCAGGCGATCTCAATGAGGATCCGTCGCGGCCGGCTGACACCAACCAGCAGTCCCTTCCAATCCTGCTCAGCGCACCCACCGGCCTGCTGCCTACGCTCCCGGTCAATCCGGTCACAGGGTCGGGGCTGACCATTGCCAGCGGCAGTTTGTTTGCCCGTTATGATCACATTCTGCCCTGTGCCCTGCTGTTTTCCAACATTTCGGCAAGCCAGGTTTTCCGAACCGGTGTTCTCGATCCCCTCCCTGGGGACCTGCGGAGCGGCGATGACCAGGCCGCCTCGGATCATTTGCCGCTGTGCATGGTGTTTAATAATCCATATGAGCAACCGTTCCGTCTTACGGCCGTCGGCGTGCAGGGCCGCCAACTTAGAATACAGTGGGAGTCCGTGCCGGGGCAGGCATACCGGGTGGACGTGTCGTCCAACCTGACCGGCTGGACTGAGCTGGTCACGCGGCTCATTGCCACGAGTCGGGTGAGTCTTATCAGCATCGGGTTGGGGGAGGCTCCTGACTTTTTCCGGGTTGGGCGATTGCCCTGAATTTTCAGCGCCGGGTCCGGGAGTTTTGAGGTGTCCGTGGGGAGGGGCGGCGAGGAAAAAGTATTTTATGTTTGACCCGTTTGCGTCTTTTGGATTAAGAATGCTGCGTCGCCATGACCGGACTGTTTGCATCCGCTCGGTTCAGGCGCGAGCGATGGACGGTCAATGCTGAATACCAAATCATTTTTGGCGGTGGACTTCGGGGCCGGCAGCCTGAAGCTGGGTGAATTTGAGGCCAACGAGTCGGGCGGCCTGCGCTTGCTCCAGTTCGCAATCAAGCCCCTTGGTCCGGAAGGTGCCCAAGAGTCCACACGCGAGGCGACGGTGCTCAAAGCGCTGCAGGAAGTGATTGCCGACAAAGGAATTGCTTCCAAGACCGTCAATGTGTGCGCGCCGGGCTTTCACGTTTTCTCTAAATTTCTCAAGCTGCCTCCGGTAGATGCCGGCAAGGTCACTCAAATCATCCAATACGAGGCGCAACAAAACGTTCCTTTCCCTCTGGCCGAAGTCGTTTGGGACTACCAGATCCTCGGGACCACTGCCGGGGGCGAGCTGGAAGTGCTTTTGGTCGCGATCAAGTCTGACATCGTGGAGGGTTTGTTTCGCGTGGCCGAGTCGGCCAAGCTCAAGCTCAGTCTGGCGGACGTTTCTCCGGCCGCCTTGTGCAATTCTTTCCGATATAATTACGCCGATTTGGATGACTGCACGATGCTCTTGGATATCGGGGCAAAGACGAGCAATCTGCTCTTCTTCGAGAAGGGGAAGGTTTTCTCCCGCAGCATCAATCTGGGTGCCAATTCCATCACCCAAGATTTTGTCACCGAATCAAAGCTGAAGTTTGAGGTGGCGGAGAAGATCAAACGGGAAGAGGGGTTTGTGAGTTTGGGCGGGGCCTATGAAGAGCCGGAAAACCCCAATCAGGCGGCCATCTCGAAGATCGCCCGCCAGTTCATGACCCGGTTGCACATCCAAGTCAATCAGACCATGCAGTTCTACCGCGGGCAGCAGGGCGGATCGGCCCCGCAGCGGCTCTTCCTCTCCGGTGGCGGTTCTATCATGGGCTACACGCCCCAGTTTTTCGCCGAAAAACTCAGCATCCCCGTCGAATATTTCAATCCGTTCCGTAACATCCAGATCGACCCGTCGGTCAATCTGGAGGAGCTCTCCCCGGTGGCTCATTCGTTGGGCGAGGTTGTGGGATTGGCCTTGCGGAATCTGGCGCAATGCCCGGTGGAGTTGAATCTCATCCCTGAGAGCACGCAGCGCTTGCAGTCTTTCAACGAGAAAAAGCCCTATCTCATGGCCACGGTCTTCAGCTTGGCGCTGGTGGTGGCGGCAATGGGCTACCTCTTCCAGCAGTTGGCTGATGTGAAGTCGGACGAGCTTAACAGCAAGGTGAAACCCGAGCTGGAGCCGGCGCAGCGCCGGGAGGCGCAGTTTAAAAAAACCTATGCCGAGTTGAAAGCAGCCGGCAAAGAACTGGGCCAGCTCTCCCAGTGGGCTGAAGACCGCTACTACTGGCCCAGCGTAATGTCCGAGCTGCGCCGCATCCTCATCCGGACTGAACAGGTCAGCCAGCAGAAGCTCCGGGCCGATACCGGCGTCTGGATCGAGAAATTCATCACCGCCACCCCATCCGATTCCGGAGTGGCAGGCTCAAATCCCTATATGCCCGGTCTGGCGGCCCCGGCGGCTCCCTCCGTAGGTTCGGATCTGGCCCGTATTCGTGAGGAAATGCGCCGCCGCTACATGCATCCGGGCGGCGTCACTCCGCCTTCTTCGATCACCGGCGGTGCGGCTGAGCCCGGCGCGGCCCCGGCCCCAGCCCCGGAAGGCACACCGGCCAGCGTGGTGAATTCCAACGAGGTGTCCACGATCACCCTGACCTGCCGAGCCATTGACCTGAGCAGCCAGATTCCCGATGCGAACCAGACGATCATTTACACCCTGCAGAGCGAGTTAAAGGGGAGCACGAATTGGTTCGATGCGGACAAGACGGAGTTGGATGGTCAAATCGTGCAGGATCCAAACACCTCGACCTTTACGTTCGGCGTGAAAGTCGTTCTAAAGCGGCCGCTCAAACTGTAGTATGCCCTGGATAAAACGTAATCTTCTCTTCCTGATAGGGGCCGTGGTGGCTGTCATACTGCTCGGCTTGGGAGGCTGGTATCTCTACGCCAAGTCCGAATTGAACAGCGCCAATCTCGAGGAGCTTAATAAAGCCTATGCGGAGCTGGAGCGGATTGCTGGCCTCAACCCCAACCCGGGCAACTCCAAGACGGACAACATCGCTCTGGCCAAGGAGCAGCAGGCACGGGTGCGCGATCAGATACGAAAAGTGGGCCGCTTCTTCACGCCTATCCCCCCGATCCCGGCGGGAGCAAATGTCACCAGTGAGGCTTTTTCAGCCGCCCTTCGACGCACGGTCGTGGAGTTGGTCAGTCAAGCCGGCATGGCCAGTGTCGGTCTTCCCCCGAAAAACGCCACCACAGGCGCGTCCTACAACTTCTCCTTCGACGCCCAGCGTAATCTCGTCAAGTTTGCCTCCGGCAGCCTGCCCGCTCTGTCCAGTCAGTTGGGTGAAATCAGAACCATTTGCGGTGTTCTCTATGCAGCCCGTATCAATTCGTTGGACGGCATCCGGCGCGAGCGTGTTTCCACGGATGATTCCAGCGGGGCCGCCACGGATTATCTCGATGGCCAGTCGGTGACCAACGAGCTGGGGGTTTTAACGCCTTATGAAGTGACGTTTCGTTGCTTCAGTCCGGAGTTGGCCGGCGTCCTTGGGGGATTGGCCAGCGACCCGCACGGATTGCTGGTGAAAACAATCAATGTGGAACCGGCTCCGCCAAGTTCGGCGCCTGCATCGGATGCTTCCGGAGCGATGGGGGCCTATAGCCAAGGCTTTGCGGGTTCGCGTTACTTTCCGGGCGGGGGCAATCCCTATGCCGCGGCGGCGGCACCAAGCGGGGTTCCGGCCGTTGGGGCTGGTGGGTTACCGATCCTTTTGGATGAAAAGCCTCTGAAAGTCACCATGGTGGTTAACGTGCTGAAATTGCAGCCCAGGAAATAAATGCAGTTCCTAAAGAAAAATTACGAAAAGGTTCTGCTCGGCTTGGTGCTGGTAGGACTTGTGGTGTCGGTGGGCTTTCTGGTGGTGCTCGTCTCCAAGGAAAAAGAGGCACAGGAAGAGCGCCGGACCAAGATTTTCAACCGCCCGGTCAAGCCTATTGAAGCGGCGGACACCACCGCTCTGGAAGCGCTGCTGGCCAAAGCCGATTCTCCTTTGGCCCTCGATTTGTCGAGTAGCAACAAGGTGTTCAATCCGGTGCGCTGGCAAAAGGACGCCAATGGAAAGCCGTTGCGTAACCCGGCGGGCAGCGAGTTACGCAACCTGCAGGTAGTTAAAATTTCTCCGCTCTACTTTGTGCTTACTTTGGATTCCGTGAGCGTTTCCGATTCCGGGGTCCGCTATGTGCTGGGGTTGGACCAGCAGAGCAAGGCCCGCGCGGGCAAGCGTCAGTATTACGTGTCCAAGGGCGATAAAAAGGATCTCTTTTCTGTGGTCGAGGTGCGGGGACCCGCTGAGAACCCCACGGCCCTGGTGCTGGAATTGACCGATTCGGGTGAACGCGTGTCCATCGCGAAGGAACATCCCTTCCGACGTGTTGACGGATACATGGCCGATCTAAAATACCCCCCCGAGAACCGCTCGTTTTTGGCCCGTCGCACGGGAGCCACCCTTTCTTTTGGCGGCAGCGAATATAATCTCGTTGCCATCACGGAGGATGAAGTTGTATTGTCCGCGCCATCAGGAAAAAAAACGTCGATAAAGTCCCTAGCCGGGCTTGAAACGCGTTAGAGACTTATTTACGCAACCGATCATGACTAAAGCAGCCAATCATTCCTTTCGCTTAATGCTCCTGCTGGCGGCCTCTCCGCTGCTGCCGGGCGCGTCGACCACGGCTTTGGGCCAGGCAGACGTCGATCTCGCTGTTCAGCAAGCCCTTCACCGCCAAGCCGACCGCGTCACGCTTCGGGAGAAGCTCAATGAGGCGTCGGCCGCTTCCCAGCGGCATGAGCTGCCCACGGCCGCCAAGCTATATGATGATGCCTGGAAATTAGTGGAAGGCATTGGGTCGGGAGTTGAGGCTGAGAAAGCCCGGACATTGGCCGGCTTGTCCAGTGCGCGGCTTGAATTGGCGCGTGCGGCCCAAAGCCGCGGCGACCTGCGCGAGGCCGACACCCAGATCAAGGATTTGCTGCGGGTGGCCCCGAAAAACTCCGCAGCCCAAGCCTTCAAACGCGAGAACGACAAGCAGCTTGTGGCCAAGCGCCGCCTGATGCCCGAGGTCGCCGTGCAGGAGCAACTGCCTGCGATCGCCAAGGATAAAGACGCCGCGTTCGCCCTAGTGCAGAGCGCACGTGTCCTTTTTCAAGCCGGTAAATTGGATGAGGCGGATGTAAAGATTAGAGAGGCGCTAAAGCTTGATGCCGGCAATCAAGCCGCCACTTACTACGCCAGCCTCATCAATCAGGAAAGGGAACGTCGTTCCACCGAGAAACGGAATCTTTCTTCGCAGAAAATGATGGTGCAGGTCGAAGACGCTTGGAGCGAATCCAACAAGCGATCCTCCTTTCAGGTGCCAAATCCGATGGCACATACCAATCTGATCTACACCAGCACGGGGCGTCAGGCCATTATGAACAAGCTGGACCGCATTCATCTGGATACCGTGATGTTTGACGGACTTCCCTTGCCGGAGGTTATTCGTAATCTTAGCGAGGAAGCCAGAAAGCGCGATCCAGAGCACAAGGGAATTAATTTTCTTATTCATGGAAATCAAGAGGGCGGAGTTAGTTATTCAGCCAACTACTCCACATCGCCCTTGGGCGGCGGCGTCACCAGCGGAACCGGTGGTGCGGGTGGTGTCGGTGGTGCGGGCGGCGGTGGTATAAGTGGAGGCGCCGGCGGGGCAGGCGGTCTGGCTGGTGTGGCGGGTTCCCGTTATGGTGGCGGATTCCCGGCTCCAATCGGCGCCGCTGGTCAGCCCGCTCTCGATCCTGCCACAGGTTTGCCGGTGGCCCAGGCTGCCGCTCCCGTGGAGGTTGATATCAACACGGTTTCCATCAAACTCAATCCTGCTTTGACAGACCTGCGCCTGGCCGATGTGCTTGAGGCGATTATCAAGGTGGCGGATAAACCCCTGAAGTATTCAATCGAAGATTACGCTGTTATTTTCTCGCTCCGTGAGGCGGAGACCCCCCCCTTGTTCATGCGGAAGTTCAAGGTGGATCCTAACACCTTCTATCAAGGCTTGGAGAGCGTGAGCAGCATTGATCCTTCCGGTGGTGGGAGCAGCGGAAGTGGTGGCAGCAGTGGGGGGGGAGGCGGCGGAGGCGGAAGCCGTGGCGGTGGCGGCGGGAGTTCCGGCGGCAGTTCCGGCGGACAAGGTGGTAGTTCGGGCGGAGGACTCATTCCCAGGGTGAGTGTCACGGGCGGGAGCATCGGGGGCCAGGGCGGCGGCGGTGGCTCGGCAGGTGGTCAGGGTGGCGGCGGTCAGTCCGGCAACGGTCTTCACTTTATCACCAGCAAATTCAATGTCCAATCAGTGCAGGTAGAGGTGATTAACTTCTTCCGCTCTGTCGGGGTCGACCTGACTCCGCCGAAGAACGTGTTTTTCAACGACCGCCAAGGAACACTGCTGGTGCGGGCCACTTCTCAGGAGCTGGATATTATTGAGGCGGCCATAGAAACTCTTAATATCGCGCCGCCGCAGGTGAACATTAAAGCCAAGTTTGTGGAGGTTTCGCAAAACGACAGCCGCGCCATGGGTTTTGACTGGTATCTGGGCAATGTTCTGGCGGCCGGAGGTAAAGTAGCCGGTTCGGGCGGCACCCAGCCCTCATTCAACGGAAGCTCTACCGCGGCAAATCCGGAAGGGACTTTTCCTGGAAGCCAAAACTTTGGGACCGCAATTCCGGCCAGTGCTTCCGACGGCCTGATGACCAGCGGCCTGCGCAATTCGGCCAACGCTCCTTCTCTGGCAAGTGTGACCGGCATTCTTACCGATCCCCAATTCAAAATGGTCTTGCATGCTCTGGAGCAGCGCGACGGATCAGACCTTCTCAATGAAGGCCAGGTGACCACTCTAAGCGGGCGCCAAGCTCAGATTCAGACAATCGACCTTCAAACTATTGTCACCGGGACAAGCACCCAGCAGACCTCCTCCAGCGGTGCGGCCAATCAGACAACAGGCGGCGGACTTGCCGGAGGCGGGGCGGCGATCGGATCAACGATTGATTATCCCACCACGCAGATTCCGTTCGGCCCGGTTCTGGACGTAGTCCCTTATGTGTGCGCCGATGGTTACACCATTCAGATGACTCTGATCCCCACCGTTACTCAGTTTGTGGGTTATGATAACCCCGGCCAGTTTGTGCCTCAGGCTCAGTCGGTAGGCGGCTCTGTTGGTATCCCCCTCACGGCCGTGCTGCCTCTCCCCCGTATCCGTGTGCGCCAGGTCACCACCAGCGCCATTGTCTGGGATGGTCAGACGATTGTCTTGGGTGGACTGATCAGCGAGGACGTCAGCCGCGTGAAAGATAAGATCCCGTTTCTTGGCGATATCCCTTGGATCGGCGGTCTTTTCCGCAGCGAATCCAATGTGACTGCCAAGAAGAATCTGGTGATCTTTGTCACTCCCACCATCATTGACCCTGCGGGCAACCGCTCGCACGGCGAGGAAGATTTGCCTTTCGCACAGCCTGCCGTGCCTGCGCTGGCCAAGCCGGTTTCATACAAACCCTGAGAGTTACCGGATTCACCCGGCGCAATGGATGATTTGGATTCAAACTGTCGTTTGAGTCGCAGTTCCGACGGAGCCTGTTCGGGTTTGACGGGTGGGTTTAGAGTGGATCGATGATAATAGAACGACTTATGTCACTGCTTTGCATTTTGCGGAAAAGTCTTTGTGGCTTCGGCTTGTCAGCCCTTGCTGCCACGGCGGTTGTGGCCCAGACAAACCCTGGGCCTTTGGGGGCAGAGTATGCTTTGGCCGGCATCCGTGCCGGCGACCAGGTCCATCCTTCAATCGCCCTTAATTCGTCCGGCGGCGTGCTGGTATGGGAAGACAATTCATTGGGGGGCGAGGGTTTATCTGTGGGGGCGATGCGGATAGGACCGGATCTTTCAGGCTCACTGTCGGCTTTCCGGGTCAACCAGGCAGGGTCGGGCGAACATGAGGCTCCCAAGGTGGCTTTGCTTTCAAATCAGAGTGCGGCTTTTGTATGGCAGGGCGGCCGGCATGGCCTGGCGCACGTATGGCAGGGCGGCCGGCATGGCCTGGCGCACATCTTCACCCGGATACTTGCCACGAATAATGTTTGGTTAACTGGCGATCTGATGGCGAGCGGACCGACCAACAGATTTCAGAAAAACCCCGCGGTTGCGGCCTTGTCCGGCGGTAATTTCGTGGTTGCATGGGAAAGCTGGAATCAGGCCGGCTCGAACAGCATGTGTGATGTCTATGCTCAGATCTTTAACCCGACTGGAGCCAAGGTGGGCGCAGCATTCTTGGTCAATGAATTTGTAGCTTACAATCAACGCTCTCCCGCAGTAGTCGGCCTGAGCAATGGCGGTTTTGTCGTAACCTGGGTTTCCGAGCAGCAGAACCGGACCGATTCCGACCTTGGCCTTCCGAGTACGGATGTCTTCGGCCGTCTGTTCAACGCTTCCGGCGCAGCCCTCAGCTCTGAGTTCATGGTCAATGTGGCGGCCAATCCTTGCTCCAGCCCCAGTGTCGCAGCTGTTACCAGCGGCGGCTTCTTGGTCTCATGGAGCGAAAAAGATGTTGTTGACCAGAACAACAAGTTGGATGTTTACGCCCGCTCTTTCTTCCCGAATCCAACTAACGATCTCATCATGGTCCGCGGTTCCGTTCAGCGGGTGAATACGCAGTTGTATGGCGACCAATATGATTCACATTTGTCCGGTTCGGGCGACAAGTTTCTGGCTATCTGGACCAGCGTGAATCAGGACGGATCCGGTGACGGGGTCTATGGCCAGTTTTTAAACAGCGATGCGAGCCCTAGTGGAGGTGAATTTCATGTTAACTTAACCACAAAATTAGATCAGACACAGCCGGCGATCGCCACCGACGGCTTGGGTCGCAATCTGGTTGTCTGGTCTAGCATGATGGGCACGACTTCAGGGGTTGCCAGTTTGGGCCGGAAGATGGATCTCTACGCCCAGCGTTACGCCGATCCGATGCAGACTCTGGCAGCGCCCGCTGCACCCACGGTGGTCTCGACCGTCAGCGCACTGAGTGTAAGTTGGGCGCCTGTCATGGGGCTGAATGTTTCCAACTACGATGTTTATGTGGACGGTGCAACCAACGCGCCCATAAGTGTCAGTGGAACATCTTGGGCGATTACTGGATTGCCTCTGGGCAGCAACCACCGATTCCAAATCGATTACGTAGTTACCGATGGACGGCATTCACTTATCTCCGCGGCCACTTCAGGGACCACCTCGACCAAGGCGGCAACCAACGGTAACAGCGTTGTTATTGGGCTGCCTCCCGGTAAGACGGATTCCCACGAAGTGGACTTGCTCCCTCCCCCCTCCAAACCGGGCTCAGGCTCTGCCCTCCTCCCATTCGCCGCTGTTGCAGGGAGCTACAACGGACTTTTCTTTGACCAGACAAACGTATCCACGAGCCGATCCGGCTTGATTGGTGCCGTTGTTAGTCCGAAGGGTTCTTATACCGCCAAGCTCCAGTTGGCTGGTCAGAGCTACTCTGTTGCAGGTCAGTTCAGCAGTTTAGGACAGGCAACAAACCACATCGTTCGCTCAGGCCAACCAACCCTGGAGCTCGGCTTGCAGTTGGATATGTTCGGCGGCGATCAGATCACCGGTGCTCTTATGGATGGGGCTGGATCGGCAGCAGTGAGGGCGGATCGTGCTGTTTACTGCTCCACCAATGTGGTGCCATCATCGATCGTAGGGAAATACACAATTATCCTCCCCGGTCCCACCGGTAACGGTATCGCCACGCTGGTTGTCGACCAGCAAGGTAAGGTGGCCTGGAGCGGAACCCTAGCCGATGGTAGCGCGGTTTCCCAGATAACAACCCTCTCGAAGGCCAATTACTGGCCCCTTTATTCCTCCCTGTATTCCGGGAAAGGTTTTGTTCTGGGTTGGATGCAGATGAACGGCAGCGTCACGGGGCCCTTTGTATGGACTAAACCGGCCATGGCTGGAGCAGCCTATCTTCCCGCGGGATTTACCAATCAGGCCGTGGTGGTGGGCGCCCATTCCGGGCTGTAAGAAGCTGTGAACTGACAGGAAAATTTCTATGTTGCGATACGTTAAACAAGCCGGGTTGATCGGGTTGCTGGCCGCCGTGGCGCAAACCGCCTCAGCTTTCTCCTTGGGCGGCCCCATCGCGAACGGTGCTGACTCTTATCAATTGCCGGTTATTGGCTACGGATTGCCCGGCGACATCAATGCTCCCAAGAATATAGGAGAGGGTTACCGTCGCAACACGCCGGTGATGTATTATTCGTTCGACAAGAGTTTTTTAACCTTCTTCGGATCGAACGGTGTCGCCGCTGTCGATGGCGCCTACGCCATCCTCAACGGTCTTACCAACGTATCCTCATACAGTTCAGACTTGTTTGCCGAATTCCCACTTGAGACACGCCGCTTGAATTATACGGCCCAAGCCCTCAATCTTCTCGATTTGCGTTCGGCCACTCTTCACCTCATGGTGGAGCAGTTGGGCCTCACCGAACCTGTCCGCCGGATTTGGAATATTCATGACCGTGACCCCGGAACGGAATGTCCTTTTACCGCAACCTATAAAATCGTTAAGCGCAACTTGGATCCAATAGCCAGCGCCTTGAACCAACAGCAATACTCCAGTTATGTGAATGGAACTCTCTACAGCTACCAGATTTACGAGTTCTGCAGCGGGCCGACGACACTAGCCGATGCCGTTGAGTTTTCAGTGGATCCTTTGGCCAACCAATACTCGTCGGTGGCAGATCGGTTTCTCTCGTATGGCACGTTCTACACTGGGCTTACGAGAGATGACGTGGGTGGCCTGCGCCATTTGCTGCGCGCCAAGAATTACAATGTGGAGGAGGCTGGTTCCGGGACTTTCCAGTTTGTGACCAATGCGACACCCCAGGTTTTGAGAACCTCTGATTACGGCGCACTCCTCGCTGCCTCGAAGACGAACACGGCCGCGCAGCTTCAAGCCCTCTTCCCGGGACTTGTTGTTTTGGATAATGATCAGCTGGCAAACCCGCCTTATAAGCTCTCTGTCACAACCAACTTTATTTATACCTTTAAGGGCTTCAGCTATTCCAAATCAGTGGTCCTCACCACCAACTTCGTTCTGGTATACGATCATACCTTTGGCAATGTTCTTCCCTACAAGACCAACTCCTCCTCCGTAGTAACCTATCAGACCATTACCTATGGCGCCGAGCCGACAGCGCCCGTCGGCAGCCCTAGCCACCTCAAAGTCAAATACAATACTGTCAAGCTCAACAACGTTCCTTCGGGTGATTTCATTCTTCTTGATGCAGCCACCTGTGCCTCTCCCCACATTATCGCTCAGCTGAGCTCCGTCACCGCGGTGACAAACCCCATTGCAGGTCCACTTGTAACACTGTCGGGTGATCCACCTACAAACGGCTTTTCCGGCCAGATTTATACCAACCTCTTCAATTCTTCGAGCGGAGCGAGTGGATCTTTTTATGTCACTTATTTTACGAACCACCAGCTCCTTGTATACAATGTGACCTGTCCCACAAACACAGTGGCCATGCGCCAGGGCATCGAACGAATCCAGTTTGTCCGTCGGGATTTCGACTCCCTTATTGGCTCCTTCTTTTACTCGGTCACCAATGATTATCCTCTTTACGCGTTGAAAAACAACGCGGTCCAATCACAGCAGATCCGCCGGGTCGTATCAGCCCCCGATTTTCTCTTTACAGCGACGGATGAGGACAGCGCAAATAATATCGCTACCCGCTCGATAAGTTTCAATCAGAACAATATCGGCGCAGGGCTTGCCGGACCTGGAACTATCGATCCGGGCACCGTTTTTAACATCAACAAATCCCCCTATCTCGGGAATTCTTGGGGTATTCCCACGAATTATTCCAGGGTTATCGGGAATGAATCCACCCAGTCTTCCACCAACGCGCACTGGGGTTCCTTCGACGGAACGACCAATGATCCCGTGGTTTATCCCAATGGCACCAGCCTTGCCTCTCTGGAGAACATGCTGCTTATCCAGATCTCCCCAGCCTCTCTTCCCGATGCTGTGAACGGCACCCTTTACCTCAGCACACTGACTGTCAACGGCGGTGTGGCGCCCTATACTTGGTCACTCAGCCCGGGGTCGGCCGGACTTCCCGGTGGTTTGCAACTCAATCCAGACTCCACCGGATTGACCTGCGACCTGTCCAGCGTATTCACCGCGGATGGAACACTCTCGGTGAACGATTTGCTTCCTGCCACCTACGATTTTAGCATTCGCGTTTTGGATTCCACCTCGAGGTTCGTGGATATTCCCTACTCCCTCACCGTGGGAGCATCCACTCCTTAACCGCCGACCGGTTTTCTATCCCCTGAAATTATGAAACGCATTTTATCATCGTTTTGTTCGGTGTTGGCATCGGTCGCTTCGCTCGTAGCCCAACCCTCCGGTTATACGAACAACCAGACGGTTCTCTACCCTGGGAATGTGACTGCGCAGGCACTTCAGATTGACGCCCTCAGCTTTGTCAATAACGGCAGCTACAACATCAAGCTTTCCGGCGGGTTCGGCGGCACCACGTTGTTCCAAACCTCAGACACGCTCAACTTCATCAACAACGGCACGATGATCTGCAATCCCGGGTTTGACTTCCAGACCTGGCCCTCCTCCTCGGGAACTCCCCACATGGCCTCCAGCTTCGTCAACTCTGGAGACAACGGCAACAACGGCGGAGTTATCAGCTGCCTTGGCTTTGATCCTGCAAACCAGTTTCATGTCGTCAACTACTCCGGGGATAATAACTTTCAGTCCCGGCTTATTATCTCGGCCACCAACATTCAAAACTCAGGTGTCCTCAGCATGGACAACCACGGCCTTATCAGAATCGAAGGACAAAACGTTGATCTGAGCCGCGGCAAAATCTCGATGCCCCAGGCTCCTGGGACCAGCTCTTCCTTCGGTATTTATTCATTGGATTACGGATCGGGCACCACCGCGTTTCCCTGGAACCCGAAGGCCAGCTTGGTGGACCTCCCCCCAACCAATTCCAGCGCAACGTCCGCCTACTTTCTTTCAAGTATCCCCTTCTCAGCACAGCAGATTGTAGTGGGTCAGCCACTGTTCGCAGGTCAGCGCATGGCTTTGCCGAACGCCCGCAGGTTTTACTTCGAGTTCGACAGCGGGCAGAGTCCTAGCCGAACCAACTCTGCGGGTGATCCTATTGTCGACAAAAACTACTGCGCTATCTACATTTCCGACTCCAGTCCGGCCAATGTGACAATCAACCCCGTCTACACACAAGGCGGGCTCGCGGAAGTGCAGTGGTCGGGCCTTTACACCAACCCGGTGACCAAGTCATCAGCCCCCTCCTACTTCACCTTCGCCGCTAATTTTGCCGATATCACGAACACGGCAGCCATTGGCGGTGTTCCCATCGCCTTCAGCTTTCCATCTCTTTCCTCGCCCCTGACCGCGGACGTAGCTGCCGTGCAGTCCATAAACTATAAATCCCAAGGCCTGATCACTAATTTTGCATACCTGAAGGCTCAGCTTATTCCCACTCCTCAGAGCATTAGTGTTATAGGCAATTACGCAACCAACCTTTCCGGCACTGTGCGGATTAAAGCCAGCGGCAAACTGGACCTGGCTATGGCCCAGATCAACGCTGCGAGCTATATTTCCCTTGAATCCCCGGATTACCGAGGGAACGCCGGTGCCCTTATCACATCCCCCTATTGCGATATCCATTTGGGCACCCCCTCGGGATCGCTGACCTTTTCCAACCTGTTCAGTCCTTCCACAAAGTTCTGGAACGGACCACTGGAGACTTGGGCCACCGCATGGGAGGATGATCCCGTCGATATCACCAAGGAAGGCACCAATTATTTCAAGGTTCTCTTCATCAGGAGCTCACTCGCCCCATTCAGCTCGACTGTGCAACAGGATCTTGTTCTGCACGCGACCAACGCAGTGACGTTGAGCGACCCTCTTAATATTGCGGGCAACTTTCGGATTGATTCCAAGGTGGTCACTATCACCTCGAATTCGTCGGGAGCATACTCCTTCATAGGCTCGGTAAACCTCATGTCGCCTGACACCTATTGGTCTTCTCTCTCACTGCCCAACCTTCAGTGCCTGACAAACTGGGGCGGCATTTACACGCTTAACCAAGCCACCTTCGCCCATAATGTCATTCCCCCCTACTACGCTTCGCCCGCCGCACCCTATCAGTCCTTTGTCAATCATGGCTCAATCACCAACCAGGGAACCTTTATCCGCTCCGATTATTTTGAAAACACCGGACTTATCAAGGAGGGAACGAATGGAAGCCTAGATATCTCTGCAAACAATGGGGTTTTGTTGAACGGCAGGTTCGCCGCATCCGGCTCGATAGGTTCTATTCAAATCGCCGGAGGTTCCCTCATCATCAGCAACCATCCGATTTCCTCCGCCTCCACACTGACCCTTGCATCCATTAATTATTTGTCCGACGGGTTTACCCTGGGAAATCAGTATGGTTTATCAGCCGCCACCACGGCCCTTTCTCTGAACATCAACGCATTCGGAAACAAATGGTTGGCGGGAGGTTCCCTCAATCTAACGGTTAAGCCCGCTTACGGTGATCTCCTCGGCACCGTAATTACCAATCGGTCCCCCACACAGGTCCATCCCAATGTATCCACCACCAGTCTCTGGGCTGGGCATGACCGGGGTCGTTCGGCGGCCGGGTTTACCAACAATGTCGCGTTGGGCCGTTTGGTTCTGGATGGCGGCACCAACGGTATTCCCCTGTTCAATTTTGCGCCGGTCAACTGCACTAACGCGCTCTATGTTGATTCCATCGAGTTTATCAACGCGGCCACAAACACCGACTTGTCAGGCAGCATGGTCGCGATTGGTCTTGCGCCCGGCATGAAGATTTACTACGCTCAGGCCATCTCAGGCAACCGTGACATTGGGAGCCAGCTAGATGGAATGAACGGGGGCGGCTTCTGCTGGGTTAGCAACTATGCCGGCTATTTCAGTCTCACCAATATCACGCGTTCCGCAACCAATGTTGTTGTGAACCGCCAGCTTTCTGTGCTCAATCCTGCCCTGCCTACGGCTTTCACTCCCACTCTTGTCCCGGTTGAGACTGGCTACTGCGGCTATGTTCCGCCTTCCCCCGGAGGTGGTTCCAACGGCCCCTCCACTGGCGCTGGCGAAGTCGTTGTTCATCCGGCTTCAATGGTTCCCATTGAGACCAACGCAGCCCCGGCAGGCAGCCTATTCAGGTTGGCACAGGGCGCTTACAACGGCCTGTTTTACGATACCAACGGGGTCACGGCGGGCAGTGCCGGTTCATTTTCCGCACAAGTCAGTTCCGACCGCAAATTCTCCGCTACATTTCGTCTTTCAGGTGTCACCTATTCGCTCAAAGGCCTGTTCGATTCCTCTGGCCTCTATTCTAACCCCGCCGCGCTCCCACGCTCTCGCACTAATTCCCTCTCCGTGGTATTGCAGCTCGACTTGGGCGGGGGCGACCGGATCACCGGCACCGTTTCGGATGGCTCATGGATTTCCGCCCTCTATGCCGATCGTGCCTTCTTCTCCTCATCGGTTGCCACGAAGGCGAAGGGCAGTTACACACTGTCTCTTCCAGGATCGTATGGAGCTGCCGATCTTCCGAGCGGAGACGGCTTTGGCACCCTGACTGTGTCTGCCAATGGCACGGTTTCGTGGAGCTTGAAACTTGCCGATGGAACGGTGATACCAACTCAAACGACCGCCCTTTCCAAGCAGGGTTACCTGCCTCTGGTCTACTCCTATGTCGGCGGCTCCGGCCTTTTGTTGGGCTGGCTTCAACTCAACCAGCAGCCGGATTCCCAGCTCAATTGGCCGGCCGTATGGATCAAGTCCCCCGCCACGTCCTCAAAGTATTATCCCGCAGGCTTCGCGAGCGCCGTGTCTGTCCTTGGGGCCCGTTACACCAACAACGTTCCGCTCATTAACTACACCAAGGCAATGCTCGTTTTTCAGGGCGGCAACCTTGCCGTTCCTTTCACAAACCACATCCAATTCACCCCCTCCGGTTGGGGCGTTGATTCCACCACTAAAAAACAGGTCCTTCACATCACCGGAGGTAACGGTCTATTCCTCGGAAATCTTCCGGGCCGCGTCAGCCTCTTTCAAGGCGCTTTATTCCAGGGCGCTGGAACCGGCTCGGGCTTCTTCCTCGGCACCAATCAGAGCGGACGTGTTTACTTCGTTCCTGCAGACTAGCCTAAATCCGGCGCTTTTTCCGGCGCCCGATCGTGGTTTCATTTTTCCAGAGGTTCATTACTCGCCCTGGCCCCTCAGGTCAGGAGCGTACCTTGATTAAATGAAAGTTTTAGGATTGACCGGCGGAATAGGGATGGGCAAGTCCACCGCCGCCTCTATTCTGCGTCAGCGAGGCCTGCCCGTTACTGATGCTGACGATCTGTCCCGTCAGGTGGTTCTGCCCGACCGCCCCGCCTTGGAAGAGATCCGGCGTGCCTTCGGTCCTGACATCCTCAATTCTGACGGCAGTCTGTGCCGCGAAAAATTGGGCCGGATCGTTTTCTCCAACCCGTCCTCCCGCCGGATTCTCGAGGAAATCACCCACCCGCGCATCCGGGACTGTTGGCTCAGGCAGATCCACGAGTGGCGCGAATCGAATTTTTCCTTGGGCGTGGTTGTCATCCCGCTCCTGTTCGAGACCGGGGCCCAAGCGGAGTTGGATGCGACCATCTGCATAGCATGCTCCGCCGCCACTCAGCAGACGCGTCTGGCCTCACGCGGATGGTCGTCGGAAGACATTGCGGGGCGGTTGGCCGCCCAGTGGCCGGTGGACCGAAAAATCGAGCGGTCGGATTTCACGGTCTGGTCCGAGGGAACGCTCGAAATTCTGGCTGCGCAGCTGGACCGTGTTGTAAGCCGGGTCACCCAACCCATTGAACCGGGGGGGCCCGCACCTGTGAGAAGAGAATGGCCTTCATTTTTTGTTTCCATCTGAAATGGGTGGGTTAACCCAAAAACCGCACTGGGAATCCATCGTTGAGCTCTGACCACCCGAAAGCACCTTTGAGATAAAACCGAAGTAACCATGAAGCACTGGATGAGGCGTAGGAATCGGAAGCCCTTGTTTGTCTCCATGGTCTTCATGAACTCTTTGGTTGATTTGTCTTGGGTTGGGAGGTTCACCATGAAGCCCATGGAGGGCATGAAGGGGTATGATTTTTCGATGACGCAACCGAATTTATCTCAAAGCCGGCAGGTATTAATTTGTGTCATCGGGTAGATTAAGACGTTCTAGAGCAGAATGGCGCGCAGTTTTTTTCCACTTGAAATGGGGGGTAAAAGAAAGAACCGGCGGCTTGCTTTCGCAGACCGCCGGGAACCAAACCCATTTGAAGAACGCCCGCTTTAGGCGGAACGCATACTGGCGGAGGTTATGATGGGACAGGTGCTCTCCCATAGAAGGGCAGAGCGGGAAGACAACACAGCCCCGTTCGTGCGGTTCTATGTTGTTTTGCTGTTTGCATCTTCCTCCTTATAGCAGGGCCCTTGCCAACCCCATTTGCCCCCTGTTTCGGTCATCTATAAACTTTTCCACTCTGAATTCCCCCGCGCCCTGTCTTTTTTTGCGACTCCCGTGTCCAAGGCCATGTCCCTACTATTGGAATAATCGGACGAGGCGTTCCTGAAGTTGGGTTTGCCAGCGGGTGAAATAGCTCAGCAGCCGGTAAATCTCCTCCAATCGCGGCAAGCCGCTCCGGTCCTGCGGCATAGCCGACCAGTGGCGCACTTCATCGAGCAGCTTTGCACATCGCGCATGGGTGTCCCCTTGCAGCACCTGAAGTTTCCCAGTCAGCTCCGCACCGCGCTGAAAGAGCTGTACCTGAAGCAGCGGCGAAGCGGTCCGCTCCTTCTCAGCGGCCAGAGAATCGGCCTGACGGCAGGTTTCCCCGATCCTCAGCGAAAGGTCCATCAGATCGGAAGGGATGCGCTGCAGATCCTTGGGTAGGCATCCCAACTCCAGTTCCAGCCAGTGCCGCAAGCGGTCCTTGGGTTCACGCAGGCAAGTGTAGGCTTCGTTGAGCGCCGTGTAGGCGTGATGGGCATCGTCCCGCTCCGCGGCTCCCAAGTTGTGCGCCCGGTCCGGGTGAAGCGTGGCCGAGCGCGCCAGAAACTTCGACTTGAGATTCTCGGCGTCCAACCACGGAAGGCGCGGTTCGCCCAGTAGCGCGTAATAATCGGTCATGGCAACCCCGCCGCTAGGCGCTGAAACTCTCGCCGCAGGAACAGCTTGTCGCCGCGTTGGGATTCTTCACCTTGAACCCGCCTTGTAAAGTGTCCAGATAATCCAGCTCGCTGCCGGTGACGTAAAGCGCGCTTTTAGGATCCACCACCACGCGCACCCCGGCGCTCTCGACCAGGAAATCCCGGTTGGCTGGGGCGTCTTGCAAATCCATTTTGTATTGCAGCCCGGAGCATCCGCCTCCCACCACAGAGACGCGCAGGACGCCGCCCGGGCGGCCTTGTTTTTGGAGGAGCGTGGTCACGCGCCGCGCCGCGCTGGAGGTGATTTTGATGAGCCGCTCGTCGCTCTGGCGGTAGGCGGGTGGGGTTGCGGCGGCGGTTGTGGGTTTGGCAATCATTCTACGCCGCACATCCTAGCCTCTCTACGCCCCACGGTCAATGCGGCGCCCAGCCCGTTCAACGCGTATGTGTTTAGGTCCACGTTTCGGCGGTTTTCCACCCCGCCTGGCTAAAGCCCAGTGCAAACGTCGCGCGGCACAATTTGGATCAATGATGAGGCCTGAACGAACCGCCTCCGTGCGAACCGCCTCCGCCATGATAGGATCCCCCATAGCGAAAGCCAAAGCTGACCGAAGGATAGTAAAAGCCGCCCCATCCGCTGTAGGCCGGGTAATAGTAGTAGTCGGGATAAACGTAGGTCGGTTGGGGAAACGGTTCCACATAGACGGTGGTGACGGGGGCTTGGGGCGGCGGCGCATAGACTTGGGTTTGCGCCGGCGCAACCGCACTCGTGCCTGGCAGCGGCACCGGTGCCGGGGCTGCGGCTACGGCTGCGGATTTCTTTAGCATCGCTGTGATCACCTTGTCAGAAACCCCTTGTTCCTTCAGATGGAGAATCTCCGCAGCTTCCAGTTTGTATTCCGTGCGGGAAGTTTTGATGAAAGCCACCACGGTGTCGTCGTTGACTTTGGCGCGGACGAGCTTCAGGACGTCAGCCGTTCCGTAGGTGAGTTGGATGGGGTGGTTTGCCGGCCCGGGGGTTGCTGAAGAGGGTTCGGTGGTTTGGGAGCGGACCTGACCGGAGCTGGTGGCCAAGACAAAGACCGCTCCGCCAATCCAAAGGGATGCACCGAGGCTTCCGGGTTTCATAAAATTTTTCCAACACCGCACACCGCCGCCAGGCTGCCACAGCTCACAGCCACGGAGGTGTTGACGCCGGGTTTAGCCTTCTATTCATTGCGCGTTCGGACGGCTTGCATCACTCACTGCGGCGAGGTCACCAGCACGATGCCTTGGCCCGGGCGCAAATCGTAATCAAAGGGCGTGGGCAAATACTCCAGCGGATATTCCGGGGACACATCACGCAAGGGGCCCGGCTTTTGAACGTATTGATACAGATTCTCCGTGTGAAAATGCTGCTTCTGGTGCGCATCCTTGTTCAGGATGATCACCGCTTCCTGTCTGGCCCGCACCGAACCTTTCCACAGCAGGAGAATCTGCGGATTATGAGCAGGCAGGATTTCCGTGGCTGTATCGGCCAGAAACACCGGATTCCGCGCCTTCGTCCTGTTCAGGCTCCGCACGAAGCCGCCCAGATCAATGTCCGTCCTCTCCCAATCCGTCGGGCGTGTCTTGACAACATGAAGGCGCTTGCGAAAGCCAAACTCAAAACCCATCGGAATCATCACACCCGATGAAAAGAGAGCGCTGAAAAGATAATTGCGCTTCAAGGCGTCGATGTTGCCGTGCAGCTCCTCCGCCAACCGCGGAGTGTCGTGGCTTTCGGGAAAGCTCACCGACTTGGCTTGTTCCCGTGTGAGGTTGTATTGCTCGAGCAGCCAGGGGCTGGAGAAGTCCCACCATTTTGAGCTGTTGAAAATATATTCAAACCCCGCCTGCGCCGTCTGCGCCGTCTCGTGCGGCGAACAGCCCAGCGTCTCGGCCACGAAAACCACCTCCGGATGCCGGCCGCGCGTCTCCTGGATGAGCCTGCGCCAGAATTTCTCCGGCACCTGATATGCCGCGTCGCAGCGAAAGCCTTCAAAACCCAGATCAATCAGATACTCCACCACACTGGCCAGATATTGAAACAACCCCTCCGGATCCTTGGTTTTTTTGTGGTCGAACTGGGCCAGATCCTTCCATTCCACCACCTTCTGCCCCTCCAGACAGGAAGGATGCACGATTTTGCCATGCTCCCGCCGGAACCATTGCGGATGTTCCTTGATCAAATCCGAGTCGAACGCGCAATGGCTCACCACCAAGTCCACCATGAGCTTCAACCCCAGCGCCTTGGCCTGTGCGGTCATCGCCTTAAACCCCGCTTCCGCCTCCGCCGCGCCCGAGTCTCCCACCATCAGCGGGTTCAGTCGGAAATAGTCCTTGATGGAATACAGGCTGCCCGAGTAGCCGGGATACTGGACGGGGTTGATGAAAATCCAGTCGAAGCCCAGATCGGCTGCGCGGACGAGGTGGGGTTGCCAGTCCCGAACATGCCCGGCCAGAAGGGGGAAGAGGTTGTAGATGATCATGAGAGGTCCTTTTCGAGCAAGGCCAGCAAACCATTGCGTGCATTGACCAGCAGTGAATCCGGCTGTGGCCATTGTTCGAGAATGGCACAGCCCTTGAAGTTCCGCTTGCGGAGCCTGTCCAGCAGGCCGGCCAGGCCGGCGGTGTCATCCCTGGAAGGGCCTGTGAACAGAGTCAGGTGGCGGTCGGCGTCGCCGAAGTTTTCGTGCAGGTGGAGATGAATGACCGGCGTGTCCGGGGCCAGAGCATCGAAGTATTTCCAGAAATTGTTGCGCGTGGCTCCATACAGGTTGGCGTGGCCGAGATCGAAGCACATTCCAACATGGGCGGACGTGGCATTTGTGCCGGCGCGCAGCGATGCGAAGAATGCGTTGAAATCATCCGGCCCGGTCCACACGGTGTTTTCCACTGCCAGCTTGAGGCCGGCACCGGCAGTCAGTCGCAGTGTCGGTTCCAAGGCCTCCACAAAACGGTTCACGCCCCGGCCCGCTTCCAAATGCAGGTTGAGCAGTGTGGCGCCAATGTCGGTTGCAAATTCCACCGTGCTGTGAAGACGGGCGGAGTGGGGTTGCAGGAGTGGATTGAACTCCAGCGGCGCGTGCACCGTGAGTTCCAGATGTCGGGCTGACGCGGTGCGGCGGATCTCCTCCCGGGTCGCGCTGCTCAGGTCGTTTTCATGCCATCCACCGCGGCCGGAGAAACCGCGATCGGGAAAGAACTCGAAGGCATCGAATCCCCGGGCCACGGCAAACTCGAACGGTTCCAGAACCGAGCTGGAAGCAAAGGAGGTCTGGTTGCCGATGCGCATCATGGCCTTTGGGGCGCACTGTCGAGCGGATCTCGCCGGGCGCGTTTTGTTTTCCGGGGTGGGATGTTTTTTTGCAACGAATTTGTTGGATTCACAGGCCCACCTGCGGCCTGGTTTGGACGATATAAAATTTGCCCTTGGACCAGGCCCCTTCAATGTCCTGAGGCGCGCCAAAGGCCTCTTCCACTGTGGTTCCAATGCGTGTGAGCATTGCGGCAAACTCCAACCTGAATCGCTCGTCCCAGACCAGTTTGTCACCGGTGTAGTCCAGACACTCTTCGGCGGGCGGTTCCAGCAAGACACTGTCGTAGAGCCCCGCCCCGGCATAGCCTGCCAGATCCTCGGCATTGGAATCGGAGCGGAAGATAAGGCCGCGGCCGAAAAGGCCGCTGCTTTTGGCTGGATAGGCCAGGATGGTTGCGGCGCCGCTTTCCTTGGAGCCGGTCAGACTCAGGGCGCGGCCCGGATAATTGCCCACCACCGTTTCGCCAAGGCCCCTGACGACCTCGGCATAGACTTCTCCGCGGTCTCCCGTGAAGGGGTTGACCGTGTGAAGCACAAAGGCGTATTCGGCTTCGACCACTTCCTGGATGAGCACCGCCATTTGCACGGCCGTATGGGGCCAGCCGCGGGTTTCCCGGCTGAAATAGGCTCGGTCGTTCCACAGCGAGGCCCAGACCTGTTTGACGCGGGTTTCGGCAAGATCCTTGTTTTGCGGTTCGGGGAGTCCAGCCTCCCGCAGGGAGCGGTAGAGCTCCTTCTGCAGCGCATTTGGCAGCTGCAACTCAAGCAGGCATTGCCGGATGGAGGCGAGCGTGGCTTGGGGATCGGAGCCGATTTTTGCGATCAGCCCGGCATAGCGTGCGGCGAGAGAGCGGTTGGCCGGGGTCTCCAAAACGGCATCGAAAACACCGAAGGGCAGGACTACGGAGCGCGGGGTCTGCAGCCAGTCGGGAAGTTTGTCGGCGAGTTCCTTCAGGTGCCAGGACTTGCCGCCGACCAGTTGCCGGGAAAAACCGGACAGCGGGAGCGCTTGCAGAACCGGTCTCGCACGGGCGGACTTGGGGGCAAGTGCAGTGTCTTTTGTCCGGCTTGAGGAATCGGATTTTGCTGTCGTCTTGGAAAAGAGCACGTCTCCGCCGGGGGCGACTCTCAACTCCACCGTTTGGCCTTTGAGTGCTTGAAGGCTTTCAAAACATGCCCGGTCGTAGCAGGTGGCAAAAAGGATGCGGACGTTGCGCGCCCGGACCGCCACATGCGACACCAGATCCACCGAACTGGGGGTGATGACGGCGTGGACATTTTCCGGAGGTTCTTCGTCCCCGAAAACCTTTTCAGCGACGATTACGGTGGGGCTCTCGAAAATCCGCCCTTGGACGTCGCGGAAGGAGGCGACGACCTCGACCCTGCCGACGGCCTGGCTTGGGCTGATGACCTGCCAGTTGCCGAGCTTGGCCTGCTGCCGTAAAATCGGATCCAGGTGATGCAGAAGCATGGAGAGGACAAAGACCGGCTGGCCGCGTACGATTTCCTCTGCGAACAGCCGAACCACCCAGTCATCCGCCTGGAAGGCGTGGCCCAAGGCCTCGCCCCGGGGCTGGAGCAGTTGGTGGAGCGAATCAATCTGCGTCTCCACCGCCCTCCGCAGGCGATCCAGTGCGGCCTTTGCATGCAGGGACCAGTCGGCGTGGGATCGGTTGTCTGTCGGAAGTCGCTGAACTTCGCGCTGGCATTGCAGGAGTTCCCCTCCCGACGGCAGCAGCAAAAGGTTCTCAACCCCGCGCTGAATCAGTTTTAGGAGGGAGTCGCGGTCGAAGCCGGAGTTCAAGCTGCGTTCGATCACCGTGCGCAGCGTCTGCTCTAGGGCGAGGTCGAGGTAGATGAGTTCTTTTGCGCAGGGAATTGCCGGGCGCGCTTCCAAACGGTTCTGGAGAGTCTGGCGCAGCCCGGTGATGCGGGCGGACAGCTCCAGCGGAGACGGGCCCGGCGCATGGAACAGATGTCGGACATGGCTCAGAGCGGCATTTGTTTCTGCATCCAGCCAAGGGTGTGCGGCGTTGGCTGCCGTTTCAAGGTCAGTCCCCGAGTGGACGGATTTGAGGAGCTTGAGGTAGTTGTGAAAATCGTGCAGGAGGCCGTCACGGAGATGGGGGTGCCATTCCGGCACTTTGGTGATGGGTCGCTCAAAGCCTGCAAGCCGTTCGGGGGCGACTCCGCCCGCCGCCAGTGCCGCTTTGTATCGGTTGAGATCTCCGCCGCTCTGCAGGAAGGCGAGGTAGGCTTCGCAGATGACCACGTCGTCCGGGGTGTTGTTGTTGTGCAATTTCTGATGCCATTGTTCCATCCACGTTCCGCCCACCTCCTTGATATGATGGCGGTGCATGATGTGGAGGATTTCGTCCCGGATACGCTGCCCGTCTCCTCCGCGCCCCAGGCAGCCGAACATGAGCGCGATGAGGTCGCGGTTGGAGGGTTGGCTGAGGTAGGCTGTGGTCAGGCTGGCGGTGAGCCGGTCTTGGGCGTGGGAAAGTTCGCGCGGCTTCGTGTTGTAATTCCGCTGCCAATCCAGTTGCCGGATGGCCGAGAAACGCAGCCAGACAAACAGCGTCGCCCAATTCTCCCGGTCACTCCCCGCCTCGGCGATCAACTCCTGACAAAGGTTGAAGCGGTGCATCAGGCTCCAGCCATGCGCTCCCGTTTCCGCGGCTACAATCCTGCCTCCCAGAGCGGACAGTTCCTGACTGCCGGTTGGCGGGGGCAGGATGGGAATTGTTAGATTCTGTCCTCCCTGTTTCAGCCATTGTCCGGATTGGATCTGGTGTAGGACAAAACCTAGGCCTTTGGGGGCGAGTGGTTCGGGGATATGAAAAGAAAGTCTGCGCAGGCCATTTGATTCCCGGAACGGTGTTTCGACGGAAGTTTCGCCAAAGACTGTGGTCCCTTGCGGCCAAACGGATTCTGGGGGAAAGCGCCAGACGGTGCGCGACTGTTCCGTCAACCCCCAGTGCAGAGCCAGCGGTCCTGCGGCATCCGTGATCAGCAGGACTTGGAATCCGTCGCTCTGTGGCATGACGGCGGCGGCCAGTTCCGCTCCGGAATCGAGCCTGAAACGATTCTGAAAAAGAACCTTTGTCCCGGCGACTTCATTCTCGAGCGTCGCGGCGGGGGAATTGGAACAGGGTGCGGGGCCAGACAGTGCCATGTAGAAGTCTTTGCCAAGGTTGTTTTCCCAGCGGTTGGTATCGGGAAAAAAAAGGTCGAAAACAAGAAATGGCGCCTGGACCGGTTCATTGAAGTGCAGAACCAAATCGCGTTCGACCGGGTTGGCGGGGAAGGGGGTTTGCACTGCTTGGGCATTGAAGGCCTTGGTGCCCGGAGGCCAGAGAGAGGCGGGGGGAGCCTGCCACTGTGACGGATGCTGATGCGACAGACCCCAGTGCAGCCAAGGGTTGCCTGTGCCCTTGAACCGGAGCACTACCGTCCAGCCGTCCGGAGTGGCCCGTCTCTCTGCGCCCAGTGAGAGGTGTGGGCCGCTTTTGATCAGCTCATCGAACACGCCTGATAGTTAAGGTGGCGGGGCAAGTTGTGCAACCGATTTCCATCCGATTTTTGCGCAGCGGTGGTGTCGCTCTCAGCTCTGTGGACGTTTAGTCCGGCGCTGCACTCGCAGGTCGGCGGGGTAATGATCCGGGCATAATTCGGGTCTCGAATCTCTCCGCCGCTGCATCCCACGGCCCCGCAGGGGCGGGGTGAGGAGCCGGTTTTTTATAGACATGCCGATCCTCCGGAGCTTTGAAGGCAAGGAGAAGAGCGCAGCGCGCCGTCTCTGCCTGTTTTTGAAATGGGTGAAATTCCCCATGCTCGCGGGGGCTTTCGTATTATTTGGTCTTTTCAAGTGCCGGAGGCGCGACTTGTCTATAGATTGCATCCAATAAAATCCGGTGCGTTCGAATTCGCTTCGTTGGCGTCACACTCCGTTCGTGGGGAAGCGGGATCCTTTTGCGGCCGTATTTTCGGGGTTGGTTTTTACGGCGGGAATTGGCATGGACAATCATGGACAATACAACTCCATTTCAGCAGGTGGCGAAAGAAGAACCAATGGAATTGCCGGGCCCGGTGACCCAACTTCTTCCGGGAACCATGTTCCGTGTCGCGCTTCCCAACGGGCACGAAGTTCTTGCCCATATCTCCGGAAAGATGCGCGAAAATTTCATCCGCATCAGTCCGGACGATCGCGTCATTTTTCAGATGGCCCCCTGTGATCTGGGCATGGCACTGATCACTTTCCATCGGAGTTGAGGGATCGGGCGTCAGGTTCTGCAAAAGTCTCGACTTTTCGGGTTGGCCGGCTTTTGCTGCGGCATGCGCATCCACTTTCTCGGGGCCACCCGGACCACGACCGGCTCGATGTATCTTCTGGAAATCAACGGCCGCAGGCTTCTGCTCGAGTGCGGGCTTTTCCAAGGGCACCGCGAGGAATCCATCGAGCGCAACCAGAAATTCCCCTTTGACCCGAAGGGCATCGATGCGGTCATCCTGAGTCATGCCCACATTGATCATTGTGGCAACCTGCCCAATCTGTGTCGCCAGGGGTTCAACGGTTCCATTTACTGCACCTTTGCCACGCGGGATTTAGCCAGCATCATGCTGGTGGATTCAGCACAGATTCAGAAGGATGATGCGGCGTTTGTGACGCGGCAGCGAGCCAAGAAGGGGCTGCCGCCGGTGGAGCCCCTCTACTCCGCCCAGGACGCTGAGAAGGCCGTGCGCCAATGCGTCTCCCTGAATTACGACCGGCCCATTCAGGTTTCTGACGGCGTGACAGTTACCTTTCGTGACGCCGGACACATCCTCGGCTCGGCTCAGGTGGTGTTTGATGTCCGTGAGGGGAAACGCCAGTTCCGCTATCTCTTCAGCGGCGATGTGGGGCGGGGTGGTGACGATATCCTGCGCGATCCGGAGGCCGTCGGGGACGTGGATTTTCTGCAGGTTGAATCCACCTATGGCGACCGTGTGCATGGAGGGAAAGAGGCCGGTCAGGATGAGGTGTTGCGGCTTCTTGAGCCTGTTTTGCGTCAGGGGGGGAAGGTGATTATTCCCTCCTTTTCGGTGGGGCGCACCCAGCAGATTGTCTACACGCTGCACCAATTGGCACACGCCAACCGCCTGCCCATCGTTCCAATGTTTGTGGATAGTCCGCTGAGCGTGAATGCCACGGAGGTTTTCCGGCTGCATCCGGAATGTTTCAACGACCAGGTCTATAAATTCCTTCAGACCGGCGACAACCCGTTCGGCATGGAGAATCTCACGTATATCCGGGAAGCGTCGGGTTCGAGGAGGTTGAATGATCTGCAAGGACCTGCGGTGATCATCAGCGCCTCGGGCATGTGCGAGGCGGGGCGCATCCGGCATCATTTGCAGAACCATATTGGCAATGCGGAGAATCTGGTGCTGTTCATTGGTTACTGCGCCGAGCATACCCTGGGGGCGCAGATTCTGGCCGGCCGAAGTCCGGTGAATATTTTCGGAGAGCCAGCGGCGGTCCGTGCCGGGGTCGGTTCGATCGATTCCTTTTCCGGCCATGCGGACCGGAACGAGCTGCGGCGCTACGTGCAGGACATTGGCGGTAATTTAAAGAAGATTTTTGTGGTTCATGGCGAGCAATCGCAGGCACTTGCTTTTGGCGATGTGCTAAGGACGCTCAAGCCGCGCGCCGAAGTGGTGGTTCCGGTGCACCGCCAAATCGTTGAGATTTGAGCCCGTATTCTTGTCGCCTCCGGCTCCGGTTTGGTGTTGCATGGATCCCGTGAAACGCCCGATTTTATTCGTCACCGGCACCGATACGGGGGTTGGAAAAACCGCGCTGACCGCCTGGCTTGCCCGTTGCCTCTCCGTTACCGTACCGGGTGTTGTCGCCCTCAAACCGGTCTGCACCGGCGGCCGCGATGATGCCAGAGCCCTGCAGGAGGCCTCCGGCAAACGATTGTCTCTGGACGAAATAAATCCTTGGCATTTTCGTGCGCCTCTGGCCCCGCTGCTGGCTGCACGTCGGGAACAGAAGGAATTGAGGCTCGCCCAGGTTCTGGCCTGGATCCGCAGCCTTCAGAAAAGTCATCCGGGAATTCTTGTGGAGGGCGCAGGCGGTCTGCTGACTCCGATCGGTGAAGATTTCGATGCCCGCAATCTGATCGTCGCCTTGCGTGCGACGCCGATCGTGGCGTGTGCCAACCGGCTTGGAGCCATCAATCAAACCCTGCTGGTTTTGGCTGCATTGCCACCAGCGCTTGTCCTCCGTGCCCGTGTCGTTTTGATGTCTTTGACTCGCGAGACGGCCGTTGCCCGGAGCAATGTGGTGTTTTTGCAGGAGCGGCTCGGGATGGACCGCGTTCATGCAGTGCCATGCTCTGCGTGCCCAAGCCAACCCGATCGTCGGGTGGGGGTGGCTATCGACGGCCTGGCTCGTTCCTTGGGGTGGTGAAGCGTGTCGTCTCCGGGGCTGCGGGGAATATCAGGGCGCTTTGGCTGTGCGCTTGAAGAAATCAGCCAGATCGCTGGCCAGATCCCGGATGTCGTTGCGCTGGATTTCCTCGTCGCTCAGCCACACGCCGCCCAGACGCGCGCCGGCCGACTCGCCGCTGCGGCGCAGCTCATAAACACACAGCAGCTTCTCACCCTCCAAGACCCGCCCCCGGACTTTGATGACCGGCTGGCCCCCGCCGAACATCCCGGCCCAGTAGCGCGCCCCGCCGCCGCCCTTTTCGTATTCGATGACGGTGTTTTCCAGCTTGAGGCTGCGCACACCCGGTTTGACATCGTCGGTGCGCAGGGTCACCAGCGGGAAAAGCTTTGTCCCCTCCATATATTCCGCCATTGACTGCGGCAGCAGGCGCAGCGCCATCGACCGCATCGCGGCCTCATTGGGTCGTTCCACCGCCGCAAACAAAGGATTCTCAATGTAAAGCGCATCATAGCCTTTGAAGTCAACCCCCGCCGCCAGCCAGACGCCGTTGATATCCTTGTCTTGGTGCAGGGTGACACCCGAAGGCAGCCCCGGTATTTTGAGCAAGGCGGCTTTATCCGGAGCGCTCGAGCTGCAACCGGCTTCCCAGAGCAGCAAGCCGATGATTGATCCCAAGACCGTGGTTCGGGTCCAATGGTTTGTTGTTTTTTTCATAAGCGTCTGCGGGTGTTGTTTGCGTTGTCCGTGGTTTTTGAGCGCACCCGTAAATCAGACCGCATCCGCGCCGCCAATCGGCCGATTCAGCCCAGCCGGCCGGGCGCGCCCGCCGCATCTGGAATGAGTTTTATTTTTCAGTGCCGTTTCAGGAAGGGGCCCGCCGCCATGATTATAGCCCGTTCCGCCGCCTTCGGGAGTGATTCAACGGCCCGCCTTCCGCGCTTAACTAAGCCACGCTGCGCCGCCCTGTCAAATTGGAAGATCCTCCAGCCGGGCACCGGCGCGGTTCGTCCCCGCCCTCGTTCAGCGGCCCATTTGGGGCCTGATTGGGGTTGACACGGGCAATGGGTGTTCTTACTCATGGATCCGGTAGGAGGTGGTTTTCGTCCGCGCGTTTTCCGGCCGGAGATCTCATTTGGATCACCTTGTTCAAACCATGGAGGATAACAGCATGAGCGGAAACAAAACGTTGTCCGGTTCGCCCTTCAGCCTCACCACACTGGTCGCCATTCTGACCTGCGCCGGAGGCTTGATCATTGCTTCCCGCAAGATCAGCAGCGATAGGCCCGCCGTTGCCACGATGGGTTCCACGGTGTCCATTGGAGATCAAACCGAGTCGGGCCGGCTCTGGGCGGATCCGTTCGACTTGGGGCCGGTGCCGGTAGCGCGAAGCGGCAACGGCGCCTTTTCCTGGTTGAGGCAGCAGGCTCAATGGGAGGCGATCTCGAACCGCAGGCCCGCTTTGCTGACGGTATTCCTGCGGGCCGGCCCTTTTGGGGAGAATCGCGAAGCCCGTATCCGGACCCGCTTTGCGGTCGTCTCCGCTCTCGGTGAGGCGGGCTATGTGCCGGAAGATCAGGATCGGATTGGAGCAATCGATTTTGCCTGGCCGACGAGTTCCGAGTTGCGCCGGGGCTGGTTGACGAATGACAGCAGCGACCTGTGGATTTCAAATGTGTCGAGCAATCCAGTGTTGCGTCAAAGGGCTGCGTTCGAGTGGTATCGCGACCGGGTTTTTCGACCGGGGCGTTCCAGCCAGACGCCACGCGCTCCCCGTGTGCTGGTCCTCTGGGTGGAGGAGGATCAGTTTGCCGATGTGCCTGCCGCAAGGTTCGCCCTGCTCCTTCAGGAACTGGCCGGGGCGGGTGAATCTGGGAAGCCGGCCTCCATCCGCGACCATTTCGGGTGTGTGCTTTTTCTGGGACCCCGTTCGTCGAGCACGCTGCGGGCATTGCTGCCGGACTACGGGCAGTCTGGTTTTTCCCCTTCGGCGCTCGCCCCGGGGTTGCGGCGAAAAATCGCTGCGCTGCTCCATCAAGTGGAGGTCTATAGCCCGACGGCCAGCGCCATGGACGCGGCGTTGGTGTCCGATAACCCTGCTTCCGGCGCTCTGCCACGGCAGCCTGTCGAAGCGCTGCTCACCAACCTCTGGTTCCATTCATTCCACAATTTCTGCGCCACGGACTCCCGGTTGGCTGCAGAGGCACTGGATGAATTGAAATTGCGCGGTGTGGACCTCTCCCGCACCAATGTCAATCTGGTTGTTGTCTCCGAGTGGGATACCTTCTACGGCCGGATGCTCTCCTTGACCTATGCCGCCGAGCTGGCCTGCCTGCAGGGTATCGCAACCAGCGACCATGATTTCGTTGTCCGCTATCAGGCAGGCCAAGCCGTCTGGCCTGCTAATCTTTTCTCCTTCGTGCACCTGAACGGTTTGGATGGGCAGACCACCGGACAGAATCCGGGATCTGTTCCTGGCGCGGCGGCACCGGCGACTCTTGAGGCGCTCAAACATGGAAATTCTGATGAGAATTTGGCTCAGGGCCCGGCGCAGCTCGATTATCTCACCCGCTTGGGCCGGCAGCTCCTTGAGCTGCAGTCGCGCCTTGAGCGTCAGGGCAGGGGACGCATTGCCGCCATTGGCATCGTGGGTAGCGACGTCTACGATACGCTTGTCATTCTCCAGGCGCTGCGGGGCCGGTTTCCAAACGCCGTTTTTTTCACCACGGATCTCGATGCGCGCTATCTCCATCCAAAGGAGCTGGAATGGAGCCGCAATTTGCTCGTGGTCAGCGGTTATGGGCTGCGCTTGAGGGACGGGTTGCAGGGCGGGGTGGCGCCGTTCCGCGACAGCATGCAGACGGCGCAGTTTGCCGCCACGCTGGCGGCCCTGGGCAGTCCCGTAATGCCTGGAGTCTTCACCGTTTCACCTCGCCGGACCGAAGTGGGCCGCGGCAAGGCTTTTGACCTCAGCACAACGGCGTCCGATCCGCATCCGCCTCCGCCCGCGTTGGACCGCTCCCTGCCGTGGCCCAAGTATCTGGTGCTGGGTGCTCTCTTGGTGGCGGTATCCCTGACTTTGATGTTGGTTATTTATCTGCCCGGTCTGCAGAGGCTGACAAGGAAGGCGGCACAGTTTGAACTCCGGAGTTTGTGGTTCCGCTCGGAGGATGTGGGCGGGCGGGCGGGGTTGAGCGCTTTGCTCCTTCAGTTGCGCGCCAGTCCCGATCCCCGGGCCTTGGAGTTGATTGCTTCTTATTCCAATTCCCGCACCCCCGTCTTGCAGGTTTGGGAAACGGCCGACCTTGATGAAACGCGATCTTTTCTCGATTTCCTTAATGAATTTGTTTTCGAGGAGCCGGCAAACGTATCGGCGACGGATTCGTCAGGAACGGTTGGCGGACGGCTTTTCGGGTGGCGCTTCCGGCGCCGGCAGATGCTGGACGAGCTTTTCACCGAAGTGCTGCGCTCGTCCTCAGACGCGGATCTGCAGGCGCTGGGAGCCTCCGCCCACAGTGCCCGCCAGGCGGCAGAGCAGGGCTATTGGCTGCGTCACAGCCGGCGGCGGCGGATATCCCTGTTGCTGCTGGCCGCTTTGTTCCTGTTGATCGCTTTGGTTGCCTGCATTGTTCACGACCAGTTGGGCGGCGGTCGGGGCGAACCTTTCTCCCTGCTCGGCGGGGTAAGCGTGTGGCCCACACAATTCATCCGGCTGCTCGCTGTGACCCTCTCGGGCATTTTTCTGGTGAACTCCCATGCGGCGCTGAATGGCTGGGTCCTCGATGCGACCCGGCGGTTTCGCCTGCCCATGGAAGAGGATGGGCCGCAGGTCCAGCGGCCGCGCCGGGGTGTGAAAGATCTGCTCCATGCTTGTGCTGGATTGGTCAACGGTGTGAAGCGGCTTGCGCGGATCTTTTTCCAATCATCCGACCGTTGGCAGTTGCCTGCGCTCCGGCCTCATGCGGCGATACACGCGGGGCAACTGTGGAAGGAATACCAGCAACTGGGCTGCCTGCGGCGCCGACTGCTCCGCACGATTCCACCCTTTTGCGTCTATGTGTTTTTTTGCATTGGGGTGGCGCGTTTGGCAGGGGGCGCGGCTTATCGTCCGGTGCGTGGCGGCCTTTCCGACGCATGGGATATTACTCTGCTTGCCCTCTCGGTGGCGGCCTATTTGTTCCTGGCCTTTTGGACCATTGATGCGGTGCGCCTGTGCCGATGGCTGGTGGAGCACTTGAGCCAAGCTCCAACCCGCTATCCCAAGTCCTGTCTGCAATTCTTCGCCCGGCAATGCGGGCTGGAGAATCCGCATGCCGGGGATTTGCCCATGCTCGCCGAGTGGATAGATATGCAGTTGATTGCCGGGTTGACCGAGCGGGTGGGAAGGCTGGTTTACTATCCTTTTCTCATCTTCTTCCTGCTGCTCCTGTCGCGCAATAACTGGTGGGATCGTTGGGTTTGGCCGCCGGGGCTGTTGATCATCTTCAGTTCCAACCTCCTGTTGTCATTGGCCGGCATGCTCATTCTGCAGCGGGCCGCCCTTCAGGCCAGGGAACGGGGCTTGATCAAGCTGCGCGCCACTGTGGCCGCCGCCGAGCAGAGGGCCGAGGCTCCCCAATCGGCCCGGTATCAGGCCAATGTGGGGCGCCGGTTGATCCAAGAGGTGGAGACCCTTGAGCAAGGGGCGTTTGCCCCGTTCTGGCAGAACCCCGTGGTCGGGGCGCTGCTCATTCCTTCCGGCGGCTCCGTGCTCGTCGAACTCTTGGATTACCTCTTTCACTGATCCGATATTCTAAAAGCCGCAGTTGGAGTTCAGTCTTACGGGGTGGGCGTTAAGGGGGATGATTTTTCTGATGGTCCAACCGGGCGTTTAGGGGATGGGGGTGAAGTAAACAGGTAGGGCGTGCCACTCGGTGCGCGCCGGCGTGGCGCGGCAGAAACGCGGTTTGGTAACAGCGGCGTGCAGCGGAATATCCGCCCTACCGGTGTTTTTCCGAATCAGCTCGCATTATGAAGGGCATGGGTCGGACGGCAGAAAAGAAAACCCGGCGCTGGAGGATCCAACGCCGGGTTGCAAAACCTGTTCCGGTCAGCCCCCCGCAGTCACGGCTTTGGCCGCGGCCAGATCGCTGCGGCGCTGGGACATACTCTTGAAAAACTCGTAGCCCTCGCGCAGCCGCCGCACGCACACGTCCTTGTCCTCCAGCATCGTCTTGATGATGCGCAGAATGGGCTTCGGACGCAGGTAGTAGCGGTGGTAAAACTTCTCAACATTCGCGAAGATTTCGTCTTTCGACAGGCCGGGATATTCCAGCGCGCTCTGCTGGAAACCGTCCCCGTGCAGGATGTCGCCCTTGTCCTTCTTGCTGAACCAGCCGTTGAGCTTGGCTTGTTCGTAGAGTTCGGTGCCTGGGTAGGGAGCCGCCAGCGAGACCTGTAGGCTGAAGACGTCCAGCTCCTTGGCGAAATTGATCGTCTGCTCGATCGTCTCCCGCGTCTCCACCGGCAGGCCGAGGATGAAGGTGCCGTGGATAACCACTCCGGCCTTGTGGCAGTCCTTGGTGAACCGGCGCATCTCGTCGGTGGTCACGCCCTTCTTGATCCGTGTCAGCGTTTCGTCATTGCCGCTTTCATAGCCCACCAGGAAGAGCCGCAACCCGTTGTCCTTGAAACTCTTAATCGTGTCGTAATCCAGGTTGGCCCGGCTGTTGCAGCTCCAGTCCACTCCCAGCGGGCCCAGCTTTTTGGCGATCTCCCGGGCGCGCGGCAGATTCGCCGTGAAGGTGTCGTCATCAAAGAAAAACTCGCGCACCTGCGGAAAGATTTTCTTCATGTGCGCCATCTCATCAGCCACGTTCTGCGGCGAGCGGACGCGGTATTTGTGCCCCCCGATGGTCTGGGGCCAGAGGCAGAAGCTGCACTGGGCCGGGCACCCCCGACCCGTATACATCGACACGTAGGGATGCTGCAGATATCCGATGAAATATTTTTCGATCTCCAGATCCCGCTTGTAGACGTCCGCCACCCAGGGCAGTTCGTCCATGTTGGCGATCATCTCCCGCTCCGGGTTGTGCTTGATCTTTCCGTCCTTGTCCTTGTAGGAAAGCCCGGCAATGGAGGCCAGATCCCGCCCCTCCGCCACTTCCTTGCACGTGTAATCAAACTCCTTGCGCCCAACCCAGTCGATCGCAGGCGAGGCCTTGAGCGTCTCGGTGGGCAGCACCATGGTGTGGGCCCCGATAAAACCGACTTTCGTGGCCGGCTTTTGATCCTTGATCGTCTCGGCCACCTTGCAGTCGTTCTTGAGCGAGGGCGTGCTGGTGTTGATGATGACGTGATCGAAATCCTTGGCGATCGCCAGGCACTTGGCCACGTTGATGTCGTGGGGCGGGCAATCGAGCAAACGCGAGTTGGGCGTCAGTGCTGCCGGTTGCGCCAGCCAGGTCGGATACCAGTAGCTGGTGACTTCCCGCCGGGCTTGATAACGCGCCCCAGCCCCGCCGTCGAACCCGTCAAAACTCGGAGGTGAAAGATACAGTGTCTTGCTCATAATCTATTTTCCAGCCAACCCAGTTTAACCACTTCGCCGCGCCTGCTTCAATGGCAATTTTCCCCCTGCACCCCGCCGCACGTCGCCTCTCGCTGTAAAATTACGGACCCAATTCTGGATTAGTACGAATGTTTTTCCACACCCCGCTTGGTCTAAGGTCATCTCAGCAATGGATTGCGCGGCGTCGAAACCCGGCTCCCCCAATCCCGTTCGCGGTAAAAAGTATGACAACAATTTTAAACACATCGCCCGTCGCGCAGGAGTGCTTCCTCATGCGCAAAGGACTGCGGGTTTTCGCCCTGCTCGGCAAAGCCGCTCCCTCCGGCCTGATCCCATTCCCCCGCGAAGGCGCCGGCCAAAGCTGGGCTGTCACCGCCGAATACGGCTGCCTGCGCCTCGAACTATTGGCCGGCGACGAGGAATACACCGGTCTGAAATTGCTCCTGCCCGCTTCGGGTGACCATGCCTACGGTGTTTCAGGCGTCAGTGAGTCCTCCGAACTGGTCCGGGCGGTTTTCGGCCTCCTGCCCGCCGAGCTGGAGGAACTGGTGGCCGTCCTGGGCCGCGGCGATTTCCCGGTCATCTCTCGCTCCCCAACCGCAGCCCAATGCAGCATCAGTGGCATGCTCATTCCGGCCGGCTGGCCCCACCTTGTGCTTTCCAATTCCGCCGCATACAGAGGCGTGGTTTCCGTGGAAACCTTCGTTAAAATACTTGTCTCCTCCCTCCCGCAAGGCCAGCTAGGCACCCGCTTTCCAGGCCTCCAAGAGACGATCAGGCAAATGATCAAGCTCTCCATCTCCAGGGTGCCGGGCATCCCCTGCCACCCTGAAATCTTCAACCTCGTCCCTGCTGAGAAACCGTTGATTAAATAAGGCCAGAGGCCGGAGGCTGGTCCCGAAAGCGTAAATCCAAAAAACAGGTCCGGCTTGGCTGCAATCCCTGCTAGTTCAAGCAATTCGCGCCAGACATCAGGCGCTGCTTACATCGTGCGCCGCAGGATGCGCCCTTTCGCCCTGTGGTCGACGAGGTAAAGGGTTGCTTCGGCTCATGTTACCTGCGGCATAAGCATGCGCCGCAGGCAGCCTCGAAACCAAAACCAGAGGCCAGCCTTCAGAGCGCGAAGCGCATCCTGTAACGGCGGCCTATGACCGCACGTGGGATGAACCCCGACATCTGAAGCGCCAAAGCCCGGAAACCGGTTCTGTGGTATCCGGAAAAACCTCTTGGAATTCCCGCTGCCGGGTGGCGATGTCGCGCTAATCCATCCCCCAACTTCAAAGGTCTTTTCGCCCGGGGCAGACCACCGAACAGCCGGGCTTTAACCTAACGGCACTGGGGCTCAAACGCGGATCTCCGATCCACCCGAAAGCACCTTGGAAATAAAACTGAGGTAACCATGAAGCCCAGGGAGTGCATAAAAGGGGGTGATTTTTCTGATGGTGCAATCGAGCATCTACGGGATGGGTGTGAAGTAAACAGGTAGGGCGCGCCACTCCGTGCGCGCCGTCGCGGCGCAACAGAAAACGCGGGTCGGCAAGAGCGGCGGGCCAAGGCCGGCCGCCCAACGCCGGACGCATATCTCCTGATCCCCTCTCTTGGCTACCCCACCGTTTTTACACACTGGCTTGACACTGCTGTCCTGATTTTTTCAGTGGTCCTTTGTCCGAATGTGGGCTGCGCAAGGGGTTGCGCAATGTCAATCACCTACCCTCTCTTACGGATTTTTCCTCGCGAATTCCCGGGAAATCCACTCCGCAGCTCTTTAATGGCCTCGGTTCCGGCGCGCTGGCGCGCAATCTGCTTGGCTCGGAGCGTGGTTCGAAAAAGCAAAATATCGCAGCGGCAAGCAGTCAGGCGTTCATCCCGCCTTGATTCTCTTGAGTATCCGGCCGGCAGCCTCCAGGGGGGCGACGCAAGGGATGGCAGAAGTGTATCGCAAACTTAAGTTATGAAAAACAACAACTCGTCAGATTGGCAAAGTGCCCCGCCAGAGGCGGGCTTTTCTCCGTGGCAGCTCTTGAAGAGTAAGCGCATCTCCTACCTCACACTCCCGTTGCTCATCATGGCAACCATCACGGAGTTTGTCATCCTGGCAACAGGCTGGAAATATCAGCAGATAGCCTGTCTGCCCAAGGGCATGGGCGTGACCTTCTTCGGCATCGGCCCCATCGGAGCCACCATCCTCGCCGTCGAGCTGCTCAAGCTGCCTCTGGCCATCTGGACAGCCTCGCGCACCGGCTGGCAAAAAGGCATCATGATCATGGCCGGCTTGCCCCTCATTTGCATTCTCACCTTCCAACTGGTCAAGGACATGGCGGTCTACGAAATGGGCATCGCCATGGCGCCGGCCGGCCAGATGCTCGATCAGGCGACCCAGGAGGAAAACAAAATCGTCCAGCTCAACGGCGAACTGGCCCTTATCAAGGACAAGAAAGAGGAGCGCGAACAGAAACTCGCCGCGCTGGCGTCCAAGAAAGCAAAGTTCAAGGCCGACCTTGAGGAATCCCTCAAGCGCAACGGGGACTTGCGCGAGGACGCCATATCCCTGACCGATTACCAGAAAAAGGAGCTCTCCGGAGTGGAGGCGCGCCAGTCCACAATCATCAAACAGTTCGATGCCGACACCGAGCAGCTGACCAAAGCGGTGACGGACTTGCGCGGCCGGCGTGAGGCCGAGATGGCGCACGCCACCAAATGGAACGCCGAGGAGGCCCGGATTGAAAACGATTATCAGACCAAAGCTGCCGAGTATGCCAATAAAAAAGCGGCTTATGAAAAAGACAAGGCCGTTTTCGAAAACGCCAACTATCTCAAACGCCACTTGATGAAGGAACCTGTCGATCCAGGCGTGCCGCCCGGCCGCGAGTCCAACACCATCCTCAAACCCACCCTTATCGCCGAGCTGGACGCCCAGATCCAGGCCAAAGAAGCCGAGTTGCTTGCTGTCAACAACCGCCGCCGCGACCGCGTTGCCCAGGTGGAGTCCGAGGCCCATCAGCTCCGGCAGGAATTCGACCGCCGCTCCAGCACCAAACGCGAGGAAAGCGACCGCAAGCGCGAACAGTTGCTCGCCGCCCAAGCTACTCTGGCCGCTGAGTGGGCCGCCGAAGAGAAGTTGATTGATCAAGGTTATGAGGCCGCCGTGCAAAAGGTGGACCTCATTCGCGCGGAACTGGACGCTTCCCAGAAAAAAGCCCAGGCCTTCTACGAGGCCCGCGAGACCGCCATCAAAAACACCCAGGTCCACCGCATCGCCACCACCGTCGAAATCGTCCGCAGCCTCCTCTTGGGCCAGCGCCCCGTCTCCATCAGAACCACCGCCAAGGAACGCGGCGACCTCTACACCGACCAAATCAGCATGGTCCGCGTCTGGGTCTACCCGGTCCTGGCTTTCATTGTCGCGTTCCTCCCCACCCTGATGGTCGAGGTGGGCTTCTCCACCCTCTTCAAATCAGAGCATCCGCGCCCGCCGTACCGGCTAGGATTGTTCGGCCACAGCCTCCACCGCCTCTACACCCGCGCAGGACGCCAGAAAATTCTGCGCGCCGACCGCTTGGCCCGCGAGGCAACCGGAGAAATCGCGCGCCGCGACGAGGCTCTCGTGAGCGCACAGGCCGAAGCCCAAAAAACCATCCTCGACAAGGACGCCCAGTTGCAGGCCGCGCGCCAGGCTCTGGCAGACTCCGCCGCCGCGCATGAGGACCAATTGAAAAAGAAGTCCGACGAGTGGGTCGCCAAACTCGCCCTCATGGCCGACTCCCTCAACCGCGCCATCATCGAGAAGGACGCTTTGCGCGACCTCCAGAAATCCGAGATCGACCGCCAGATCCAGATGCGCCAAAACGCATGGTCGGACCGCCTCACCCAACTACGCCAGGAACTCGACGAGCAGCGCGCCGCCGCCGAAACGGAACGCACCGCCCTCATCCAGGAGCATCACCGCAAGTTGATGGAGGTGTCCGAGGAAGCCAAAACCCAGGTGGTTCAGGCCCGACGCCAATTGACCGAGGCCGAACTGGCCGGCCTGGAGAAAAACGCCGCTCTGGTCCATGACCTCAAGGAAGCCCTGCATGCCCGCGACAGCGCGGAGACCGAGTTGAAACACTTGGCCGATTCCCAAACCCTCAAGCTGGCGCAACTCCAGGACGAAGCCGCCCGGGAACTTGAGAAGGCCGCCCGTCAGGAGCGGCACCGCGCCGAGCGCCAGCAGCTCGAGTTCGAGCAGACCCTCCACCAGAGGGAAGAGGATTCCCAGCGCCGCCTCAAACAGCGCGAGCAGGATTTGACTCTCGGTTTTGAAGCACGTCTGGTCGCCGAACAAACCAGAATCGAGGATGCCGCTCGACGCCGCGAGGCCGAGCTGGCCCGCCAGTTCGAGGCCCGCGCCGTTGAAGCCGATGCCCGCTGGAAACAGGAGGCCCAGCAGCGCGAGGCCGCCGCCGAGACCCGTCTCAAACACCGCGAGCAGCAACTGCAGGCCCAGACCGAGGTCCGCTTGGGTGAAATCAAAACCCAGGCCGACCTGGATTTGCGCCAGCGCGAATCCGACTTTGTCCGCCAGCTCGAAGCCCAGACTCGCGAGGCCGACGCCCGCCTCAGGCACGAACTGCAGCAGAAGGAACTCGCCCTCCAGGCCAAGCTCAAACAGCGCGAACAGGAGCTGGCCGCCCGCGCCGCCGCCCGCGAAACCGAATGGCAGAACCAGTCCGCCGCCGACTTGCTCGCACGTCAGGAGGAATGGGAACTTCAAACCGCCCTGCGCGTCCGCGCCGTCGAAACCCGCCTCGCACAAGAGTTCATGCAGAAGGAAGAAGTCGACTTATCCAAATTCAAACAGCGCGAACAGGAACTGGTCCTCGCCTTCGATGCCCGCCTGGTTGCCGAACAAAGCAGAATCCAGGAAGACGCCCGACGCCGCGAGCTCGAGCTGGCACGCCAGTCCGAGGCCCGCGACTTGGAGGCCGACGCCCGCTGGCAGCAAGAGCTTCAGCAGCGCGAAGAAGCCGCCGAAATCAGGCTCAAACAACGAGAACAGCAGTTGATGGCCCAGACCGACGTGCGCCTGGCCGAAATCCAGACCCAGTCCGCCCAGGAACTGCGCCGCCGCGAGTCCGACCTTCAGCACCAGTTCGAGACCCAGTCGCGCGAGGCCGATGCCCGCTTCAGGCACGAACTCCAGCAGAAGGAACTCGCCCTTCAGACCAAGCTCAAGCAGCGCGAGCAGGAGCTGGCCGCCCGCGCCGCCGCACGCGAAACCGAACTCCATCAGCAGGCCGCCGCCGACTTGCTCGCACGCCAGGAGGAGTGGCAGCGCCAGTCCGCTTCCCGCCTCGCCCAGGACATCCAGGCCCAGGAAGAATCCCTCTTATCCAAATTAAAACAGCGCGAGCAGGAATTGGCTCTCGCCTTTGAATCCCGCCTCACGGCCGAACAAGCCAGAATCGAGGACGCCGCCCGCCGCCGCGAATCCGAGCTGGGCCGCCAGATCGAGACCCGCTGGAAACAGGAACTCCAGCAGCGCGAAGAGGCCGCCGAAACCCGCCTCAAACAGCGCGAACAGCAGCTCCAGGCGCAGACCGAATTGCGTCTGGCCGAAATCCAAACCGTGGCCGCTGAGGATTTGCGCAAGCGCGAATCCGAATTCGACCGCCTCCTCGAGGTCCAATCCCGCGAGGCCGACGCCCGTTTCCGTCAGGAATTGCAGCAGAAAGAACTCGCCCTCCAGACTAGGCTCAAGCAGCGCGAGCAGGACCTGGCCTCCCGTGCCGCCACCCGCGAAACCGAACTGCAAAACCAAGCCGCCGCCGACTTGCTCGCACGCCAAGACGAATGGGAGCGCCAGACCGACTCCCGCATCCGCGCCACCGAAGCACGCCTGGCCCAAGAGGCCCAGCAGCAGGAAGAACTCTTCCAATCCAAATCCCGACAGATCGAACAGCATTGGCAGGCCAAGCTCGACAGCGCCCGCATCGAGGCCCAGTCCCAGACCGAACAGGCTCTGCGCCGGCGCGAACTCGAGTCCGCCGACGCCCTGCCCCGTGCCCTCCGCGAGCAGGAAGCCCGGCTCCGGCAGGAACTCAACCAGCAAATGGAGTCGATCCAGACCCGGTCCAGGCAGCGCGAGCAGGATCTGGCGGGCCAGTTGGCAGCACAATCCGCCGCCCATCAGTCCGCCCTCCAGAATTCCGAGATTGAGCTGGCCGGGTTGCGTCGCAGCATTGAGCCTTTCAAGGCCCTGCTGGCCCACACCGAGAAGGAACGCGACGAGGCCAGGTTGTCCGCCTCCGAAGGCATCCGTCAAATGCAGGATCTGGAGAAAAAGCTCACTGAAGCATCCTCTCTGCTCAACGGCTGGAAAACCGACAAACATGTCGCCCCGTCCCGGAGTGGCAAAGAAGCATTCCAGTTTGTGCGCGGTGGATTAGGTGCAACCAGCGAATCCTGAGGCTTGTTCTTTGTCCGTCCCGGGGCCGATCTGCGGTCCCGGGGCGGAACCCCAAAGCCGAAGACAAGAGACAATGGGTAACGGGTAAAATGGGTAACGGACAAGGGCAATTTCAGTTTTTTCAAGCTCCAGAGGAGCGACCTGTCTGTATCAACCCAGTCCAAAATAAAATCCAAGCTCCGTAGGAGCGGCACAACCGGCAGATGCGCAATCCAGAAAAATGCAATTTATTTTGCGTGTGATTTTCGCTCTAACCGATAGATCCGTGCCGCCCCTCTGTGGCTTGGGAAGGTTTGTTTTTGGTTTTGGCTGTAGACAGGTCGCTCCGGCGAGGCCGCGCCTCCGGCGCTTGAAGGGCAGGTAATGGGCAAGTCTTTCGTTGCCGGCCTTTTGGGGTCCAATGGGGACTTATCCTTCTGAGGCTTAGATATTTGGGGTTTTTATGATGCCGGTGGCATTGAGCCGCTGCGATTAAAAACGGATTGAACCGGAGCGGGTGGAGTGTTTTCTTGCTTTACTAAATAGGTTTTTCAGCCTAGTCTCATCGAAGATTAGTTAATGTATGAATGCAACTCTTGCAGTATTGGGTTTGAGTGGTGGCGAACTGGTTTTAGTACTGGTGGTCGTGCTGGTTTTGTTCGGCGCCAAACGGATTCCCGAGTTTGCCAAGGGGCTGGGCAAGGGCATCAACGAGTTTAAGAAGGCCTCGCGCGAGGTGACGGATGAAATTGAGCGGGCTGGCGAGGCGGCACCATCTGTCCCGCGCCCCCAAGTTTCGCAAACCCCGCCGGCCAACACCACTGTCCAAGGCTCTCACGAGTCCGCCCCCGGTTCCAAGGCCTGATTCCTTCGTTCCCGCAGGCTCATCATGTCCGATCCCACCGACGAGTTGCGTTCTGACCACCTCGAGGAGGGTGGCGGTCCGGTCAAATCCTTTCTTGAACATCTTGAGGATTTGCGCTGGATGCTGGTCAAGGGAGGCGCCGCGCTGTTGGTGGGGATGATCATCTGTCTGTATGGGACCAGCCAGATTGTGTGGGCGCTGAAGCTGCCATTAAGGCGGGCAGCGCTCATTACGGTGGGGCATCAGCAAAAGGCGATGGTGCATTTCGGCACGAATTTGTTGAGCGTGATTGAAGCGCCGACTAACCGGTTCGGTCCGCTGTATTTGGGCACCAACAGTTTCACGGATCTCCAGATTGAACCGGTTGCGGTGGGGACGAACATCCTGCTCACCGTGCATGTGGATCCCAGTCCGTCAGATGAGCTGATACAGTCCACGGCGACCGATCTGGTATATCTGGATCCAGCCTCGCCTTTTTTATCCTCGCTGCATCTGGCTCTCTACGGTGGGGTGCTGCTTGCCGCTCCGTTCATCTTTTATTTTATTGCGCAATTCATTCTGCCGGCGCTGCGGGTTAAGGAGAAGAAGTATGTGCTCAGGGCGTGCTTGGTGGGGGTGGGTTTGTTTCTTAGCGGGGTGTGTTTCTGCTATTTTTTCGTACTGGCCCGCGCCCTGAAATTCGCCGAGCAATTCTCCCTGTGGATGGGGATCAAGGTGCCGGAATGGAGGGCTGAGACCTATTTTAGTTTTGTCACCAAGTTCATGCTGGGCATGGGTTTGGGTTTTGAATTGCCCGTGGTTCTGCTGGCCCTGGTGAAGATCGGGATCCTGGATTATCGGCGGCTGGTGGCCATGCGCCGGTATATGGTTGTGGTGAATCTGGTTTTGGGCGCTTTACTGACCACACCGGAGGTTTTCACCCAGGTGGTGATGGCCCTGATCCTGCAGGTGCTCTACGAGGTCAGCGTGGTGATTGCCTGGTATTGGGAGCGGCAGGATAAGAAGCGCGCTGCGGCGGCACCGAGGGATTAGCCCGAGCGGGGCTAAGGGCCGGAGGAAAGCGGGCTGCAAATTATCGAGGATTAGAACGGCACACTTTTTGAGCCGGACCGAGCCTTCAATATGTTGGCTTAGGCTGGAGATTGGGAGGGTGCTTTCTGGCCTGCCATCCAATAATCTCCCCGCTCCGGTTTAGTCTAAAAACCGCAGTTGGGATCAGTTGTGAATCAGGAAATCACCGGGGACTGAGAGGAATCATCATCAAAATCATTGATTTGATAGATGAGCTGGATTTTCAAGGAAAGCTCTTTTTCCCCGCGGTTGCGTGCGGTCTCCACTTCCAAATTCGGGTTTAACCCGACTTCCGCAATTGGGTCTGGACTAAGAATTTCCGGCGGGATTTTGCCGAGTTGGATGGCAAAAGTCGCCACTACAGCCGCGCTTTGGGTTGGTTTATTTTGTCCGCAGTGATGCGAGGCGGTGGTTGGAGATTAAGCTGGGCCGGCAGCAACGCCACGTCCCGGTCCGGTTGGGTGCGTCGCACCAGCAGGAGTTCCCGCCCGTCGTTGGTGGGCACGCGCACGTCCAAGAGTTGCAACGTGGCCAGCTTCTCGAAGACGACCCGCGGCATCCGGGTCCCAGCCAGCGCCTTGAGCCGCTGCCACAGGGGATGGCGCGGGCGGTGGTGGCGAACCAGTGCCGATGCAAACGCCATTGGCTGCCCGGCGAAAGCAGCCGGTAAAGCGTGAGCAGGCGCAAGACTTTCTCCCAGTCCGTGCCTTCGCGGCTGCAACCCAGACGCGCGGCGAAGAACGTATCAAGTTGGAGGTCGTTCCAGAGCTGATCGGCCAGCCACCACGCGCCCTGGGAACGGGGACGGGAGAGTTTAAGCTGGCTGGGTTGGACCTGCACGGCGGGCGGGGTGCGATCGGCGGGAGAGATCGCGCAGCGCCGGGTCTGCCCGTCGTGTTCGTCAAAGACGTCGATGGCCTTCTGCCACGCGGCGCGCTGGGAATCGTTGATCTCGCCCAGGCAGGGGACATGCCGCTGCCCCACGCCGGGCCCAATGCGGCGGCTTTTGACGACGGACCAGGAGCGAGGCTCCTTGCCGCTCTTTTTGCGCGTGCTAGACTTGAGAGACATGTCGCCAGCGTAACCGCGGCGCGACGGATGAGAAGAGGGGTGGTCGCCACCACACGCCGTTTGACAGCGGAAAATGGCGGAATCCTGAGGAAATCCGAAGGTCGATACCGCGAAAAAACCAGATCGCTATCCCGGAAGTAAGGTTTTTCGGTTTAAAGTTTTCGCGTCCGCCGCCGAGGTTTTAGCCGCTGGAGTTATCTCTTGCTCTGGTTCCTGTTCGTCACTCTCCTCTGCGGCAGGGGGGTGCGATGCGAATATCGACTTTGGCTTCAGGCATTTTTGAAAGCGAAGGGCCGTCAAGCAGGGGCATTCATTGCCGAGAATCGAAGCCTTATGGATGAAATCCGAGGGCGTGTGTCGACGGCAAATCCATCGGCATTCCGGACGTGGCCGCGCAGCGTTCGGACCCTAATCCGTGTCGGCTGTCAGCCGAAGACGGAGGCCAGATCCAATATCCACGGAGGGCATGGGAAGCGGACGGGACTTGAAACCGAGTGCGACGGATCAAGAGTGAGGAGCCTGCTTGACGCTAGGATTTGGGAGGGAGGATGACGGTGACACGGCCGACGCGGCGGACAAGTCCGGGCTGCTTGCCTTTTTTCTTGTTGGAATCATCTTCCGCAACATCATTTTTGGCCACCTGCTTTGAATCGTTGGAGGCCTGCTGTGCAGCGGACTGACTGCTGGCGGTGGCGGTGGCCGTAGTCCCGAGAGTTGACTGAGAGGCACCACCGTTGACGGAAACGTTCTGCCCCATCACATCAGCAGAGACCCCCTGACCAGCCGAGGCGGACACACCGCTGATACCGATGATGGTGCCGGAGACCGATCCGCCGGCGGAGAGATTTGCCGAGCCGCCGGAGAGGACCGATCCGCTGAAACTCTGAGCCGCATCGATGGTGGAGTTCTGACGGGAAACGATAAGGCCTTGAATGTTGCCTTGGGCGGAGATGTTGATTGTGCCGCCGACAACGCCACCGGAACCGAGGAGCACATTTCCCGCATGGCTAGTGGTGCCGTCGGGGTTTTTGGAGCCTGCTATCAGGGTAACGGTGGGGCCACCGGCGACGCTGCCGTTCAAGGCATATTGGGAGATGCCTCCCAAAGTGGAAACAATATCCCCCTGCGGGGTGGTGACTGTAATGTTTCCAGGCAGAGAGTTAAGCGCGCCGCCTTGGTATTGGCCGGCAGGAGAGAGGGCCAAGATTCCGCTGCCGAAGGGGCGGGGGCTCTGGATGGTTCCCGACACAAGACCTCCCGAAACGAGATCGGAATAAACCACAGGAATGATCAATGCCGAGTTGGCGCCATTGCCCGCATTGACATTGCCATTGAGTGATGTGACAAACACATTTCCGCCGTTGAACGAGCCAATCCTCGCGCTGCCCACGTTAACGTCCTGCCCGGCAGACACATATACATCGCTGTGGCCTGAGGTGTAAATGCCATAGGCGATGTTGCCCCCGGTTGGGGGGATGAAAGCGAAATTGCCCAGACTCAAATCCATTTGGCCCGCCGCACTGACATCCACATCCCCGCCATAGACCGAAGCGATCGTGGAGGTGATCATACTGAGAGCCGATGCGGACCGGACCGTGACTGAAGCTCCCACCTGAGTGATGCCGTTGAGCGCAGTATAGTCCCGTGCGGCGCCGCTTCCGCTGCCAACACCCCAGGAAATGATTCCGCGGCTGCTCCCCAGATTGATTGCGGCAGCATCGATGCGCAACTGCCCGGGGCCGCCTATCTGGAATCCTGCGGGCACTTCCAAGTCGCGGTTCCAGGAAGCCAGACTGCTCTGATATAATGCCTCGATGGAAGAAGGCGAAACGAAGGCCAGCGTGCCGAGTGCAAAATAGTATCTGGAAGGATCCTGCCCCAGGGCCAACTGCCCCCGCGCCAACACCGGTCTACCGGCGGCATCCAGCCTGACTGTTTGCAGCGGACCTTCCATGAGACTTCTCACATACTGGCTCATCTGGAAGTGATATCCCAAGCGCAAGGTGGCTGGATCATAGACAAATCCCGGATTGGCGCTGTCTGCGGTGCTCCCGGGAAGGGCGCGTAACTGGTTGAATGCCGTCTGGAGCTCCTTTGTGGTGGCGTTGGGGGAAACGGTGAAGGCCGATGCCAGCAGCGGATCCACCAGCAAACTGAAGATCGAGTTCCAAAGGCCGGGATACAGAGGATCGGCGCTGATAATCGCCTTGTCCAAGGTTGTGAAAGTGTAGACCGGAGAATAACTGATGGATCCGCCCACCTTGACCGAAGTCACGTCGGACTTCTGCAGGTTTTGCCCCACAAGGCTCGAATTGAACATGTTCCCGGCTACAACCATTTGGGCCTCCTTCGGGCTGTAGAGCGTGACATTATTCATGTTTCCACCGACACTTACTTTCACCGGAGATGCAGGGTCGACGAACGACGGAGGGCTGGAGCCGTGGTCTGTCGGAAGAAACGTCCCGGTAAGACCATTAACCGGGCTTGGATTCCATTGGGCACTTTCGCTCTCAGAGAGGCATAGCGAAAAGACGCCGCCGGGAGCACTTTGAAAATTTCCTTTGGTGGTGACATTCAGATTCCCCTGTGAGGAGGGGAACAGAACGACGTTTTGATCCAGAACGAAGTCCCGCCCGGCATCCACTTTGAGACTGGGGGGAAGGAGAATAGGCAGAGCCCCCCCGCCCGCTGAGGGAGGGGCGAGGGGCGCTCCGATCCCGGTAATCTCAATATTCCCACCCGCCCTCAAGGATAGGGTGGATGCCGCATCATAGTTGAAGCGGTGATAACCGGCATAACTCATTCCATCCTTGTCATTGAAGAGTCCGTTCGGATTGAAGGCGTGCTGCAAATAGATATCCCCCTCGGGGGCGTTTATATTCCACGTTCCCTTGATGAGGCCTAGGGAAAAACCTCCGCTGGACGCCGAGCCTATCGTTCCACCTGAAGTGATGGTGCCTATTCCGTTTGCAAGAACATAGTTGCCCAGCACGTTGCCTCCGGCGGTGACGGTGACATTTCCAGGCTGGGAACCGAACGCGCCTGATCCGGCGCCGTACTGGGCCTCGTTATAATTATTCTGGAGCGGGAGATAACTGGTTACATTTCCTCCGGCAGTGATGGTGACATCTCCACCCGCAGCGGTGCTGATGCCTCCCAGCCGCGTGGAATTCACAATGTAATACGGTGCGGCAAGGCGGCCAAAAGTATATCCGTAGAAATTAACTCCGCTGTTCACATCACCCAGAAGGGCCGTAACGTCGATGCTTCCGCCCGTGCGGGTTCGGACGGCACCGGAGTTGATGAAAACCTCGTTTGCAGCCCACAAACTGACCCGGCCATTCAGCGCATCAACATAGGAGTTGCCGTCCAGATAGATCCCTCCAGTCCGCATTGTGTCAGGTCTCGCGAGCAGATTTTCCGGCCCGGCTTTCAAATAAACGCTCCAGTTGTTGCCGGCCTTGATGCCGGCTCCGTTGTTGAAAATGATGCTGTTTCCCGCCTGCAGACTCAGCCGCGCAGCAGCACCCGGATCCGTCAGGGTCCAAATGCCTGCGAGGGTGATGTTGTGATCCGCCTGGAGATTGATTTGATAGAGACCGGAATTCAGGGTCGGAACCAGCGAACCTGTCAGGGCGCTGTTGATGAGAAGGTCGTAGGGATCCAGCAAGAGAGTTCCACCCCGATAGCCCTGTCCGGCGTGGCCGTCGATGCGCGAATGCAATTCGCTGAAGTAGGCAGCCGAAATCTCCGCGCCTCCGGCCTGCCCGCCCTGTTCGCCGCCGGAAATGTTGAGCACGGAACCGGCCGTGTCCGTGAAACCGCCGCCTGACTTCACTGTGATGGATCCGCCACCGCTTATTCCCTGGCCAAAACCGCGAGCCGAGAGCAGTGAATCCGCCCCCAGAGTCACCGCATCCGCTGCGATCAGCTCAATCACCCCATTCTGGCTGCGAACGGAGTTGGCCTGTATCAAGCCTCCCTGATTCACCACCCTGGCTTGCAGGGCGATCGTTCCGGCATCGGCGACCAACTGTCCTTGGTTATTCACCGCCCCTTGAGGCAGCGTGACCTGGGCGGTCAAACCACGCCCGTCCGGCCGTGTCGACAATGAAACCTGCTGCCCGCTATAAAGCCCGATGCTTCCCCCCGGAGCGGTGATGCTGCCGTGGTTTTGAATGTCTTGGGCGATCAGAAAGGCGGATCCGGCCGATCCAAGGTTGATCTTGCCATAATTCAAGATGCTCGCTGAGGGAGGCAGGGCATTGAACTGCCAGGCGCCACCGCTGAAAAGATCCGGAGCCGGAGTGGGAGATGTGGTCATCACAAGTCCTTGGGCATTGAGAACCGCCTGTCCGCCGAGAAAGAAGCCCGATGGATTCTGCAACACCACCAGGCCGTTGGCGTTCAAGTTTCCAAGGATTTGCGAGGGATTAGGATCATTGATTTGATTCCAAACGACGGACGAGGCGGACGGCTGCACGAAGGTCGTCGTCTGCCCGGCACCAATATTAAAGCTTTGCCATGCGATCGTAGCCCGGTCGGAGGTCGTGACGGTCAGCTGGTTTCCGGACGAACTGAAAGCGGCCGTTCCACGCGTGGCCGTTCCGCCTGCGGGATTGGCTGCAGCCTCCGGACAGGGGCCCCATCCGCTCAGTGCAAGGAGAGCGGCCATGAAAGCGGGCCGGCCAACACTCAACGTGTTCTCAAGCATAAAAACATTTCTGGCTTGAGTTCCCTGCGATTGCGCGCCGGATTTCCCAGCCCGTCGTGGTGTTTTCATAAATCAGAACTGTGAGGTGAGGGCGAAGTTAAACATAGGCTGTCCCGGTTCGCTGATTGCGGTGCGAAGCAAAGGCCAGGAGAAGAGGACTCGCGCATCCCAATGAGAGCCTAGCGATGCAACCCCGCCAAAGCCCACGCCCCACAGCGAGACTTGGGAGTCCCGACCGCGCGGATCAATGAGATAGGTCTGGGCATAATCCGTGTAGATCGATCCCCGCACGGTGAGGGGAACACCACCCTGCAAAGAGCCGACCCGATGCGGAGGCGTTTTAAGTTCCGTGTTGATGCGCCATCCGTTGTCACCAAAAACCTCGCCCTCATGGTAACCCCGCACGCTCGCCACACCTCCTGCGCCGAATTGCTCGTTGCTGATGAGTGGTTCATTCACCCACTGTGCATCGGCTCGGGTCGACAGGGACCAGTTGGTATGAATGATGAAATCCCGCGACAAGCTCGGGGTAACCGCGACCCAATGTCCCTGCGATTTAGAGGAACCGGTGATGGCTTGCAGATCCTGAATCGAGCCGTCATGCCAGGCGTTTCCGCTAATCCCCAGTCCAAAGGTGGTCAGGCCCATCCGATCGCGCCAGCCGCCATCATAGCGGAGGGATAGGGGCAGATATTCCAAATGCTTGACAGTCACTCCGTTTGCACCCACAGGGGAAGTCACCACGGAAACGTTGATATTAGTCAACGGTTTCTGGGGATTCGAATTCGGATCGATCACCTCGCTTCTGAGCGTAAAGAGGTTGGTTTTATGGCTCGCGAGATTGTAGGTCTTATAATCCCAACCACCCGAAAAAGTGCCCTGATAATTCTCCGATGCGGACTGCGGCAGGCTGAGTCGCGCCCCGAAGCTATTATTGACCGTGGCATCTTGTTGCTGGTCCTGCCGGTTCAGGGAGTTGCCATTTGTGTTATACAGCATGCTATCGAAGGTCGTGGACACCCCTGTGTCGATGGTGGATCGACTGGCATAGACATTCAGTTCTGGGCGTCCTGAGGGAGAAGGCAGTTTGAACTTGCGAGAGGCCTCGTCGTAGCCAAAGGCTCCCGGATTGCTGGCGACCAGCTCCTCAATACCCGTGGGGGAACCAAAGGGCATTCGGTAGAAAGCGCTGTAATTGACCACCGAGGGGCGGTCATAGAAATGCCAGTCTTGGCCGGATTTGTAGGATTCCGGGGAAAAACCGTATTGGATGCCGGCGGAGTGTTCCGCCTGCCATAGGTTGTTATATGCCAACGATCCGTTGGCCCGCAGATCGGGAGTTCCAGGTGAGTTTTGATTGTTCAGCTCCAGCTTCGAGTGCAGAGGCAACCTGTCCTTCACCTCCAGAGTCAACGCAGTGGTCCCTGGCTCTGTTCCAGGCTCGATCTTGGGATAGATCTGCCTGTCTTGATTTGCGTTGGCCCTGTCCAGCCCGCTTTGAAATACCGGTCCCACCAGGACCATGTCCTTGCGCAGACCGGGCAGGGCCCGCATGACGTTGTTCGAACTGAAGTGGCGATTGTTCACCACATTGATGTCCGAGAGATGTCCTTCCACCACCCGGATGCGCACGATGCCATCCCCCAGCTTTTGCGCCGGAAGACTGACCGACACTGTTACAAATCCCTGCTGGCGATAGACCAATTGCAAATCGGTCAACGCCTGGCGGATCAGCTCAAAGCTGGTTTTCGGCCCGATAAACGGCCGAAGAACGAGCTCTAGCAGATCGGGCGCCAGCAAGGTGTTTCCGATGACTTCATAGCCTTTGACCGCAAAGGTTTGGACATTGGCTGCGGCAACAGGATTCGCCGGGGAATTAGGCACCAGACGGGCCCGCCGCTCGGAAGCTTGATGCTCCAGATTTTCGCGCCGGCGGAGCTGGTCCGGGCTTTCCACTCCCGAGGCAGGCGGGGTGGCGTTAACCAAGTGTCTGGGTTGACGTGAGAGAATTTCCTCACGCCTCCGGGCCAATTCTTCCGCCTCTTTTCTCTGTGCAGCGGTCTGCGCCGGCACCGGGGCAGCCGACACCGGCGCTGCCGAAACGGATTTGCCATCCCCGCCGTTGATGCTGGAAAGGTTCGGGAAAAAGCGCTTCCCAGAAATGACAATCTGGGGGAACGCCCCCTCAAACACGTGCATTGTGAGAGTTCCTTTCGAACTCTCCTGATGTCCGATGACGACGCTCACCGCCGGATGGCCACGCCGCCCATAGTCCAGCTGCAATTCGGCCGCGGCCTGAACAATGTTCTGGAGGGGGACGTTGGATCCGGTGAGCTTGGAGAGGCCTGGGGTCTGGAAATCGGCCGGAATGCCGGCACCCGCCTTGATGGAGTAGGACTGCACATTGAAGGTTTCCGGGATCAGGTTTTCTGGAGAACCAGCCCCAAGACTCCCAACACTCGGCGCAGCCACGGCTCCGGCAGCCAACAGATGGGTTGCGGTCAGCACTCCCACAAACCCGGCGGCCAGCCTGCGAAAGGGCTTATGGGGCGGCGGAACAACCCTTGAGGCCGACATCGGAGGGCATGGGAAACTGGTGTTCATCCGGATCATAGGCTGAGGGTGTGATTCTAAAGCGCCCTTTCAGCATCTGTGAAACGGCCGTAGAACAATGGCTTGGCGCTTTGCATTCCCATCGTTCATCCCGACTGGCGCCGAATCCGAACAGCGTTTCAAACTCATCATAAAAACGATTTGCCAACATGTTGTCCCATCGGTAATCCGGTGACCCGCGCGGTTCTCCGCCGGGCCGCCATTCACCCCGAGGTTTATTAAGCAGTCCTCCCGCAGGTCGTTTTCGATCTGCGGAATCAAATATGGGCACACGTTGCCGGAAAAGTGTTACAATCGCATGACGCCATTGTGACAATCCCGCAACTTACCTCCCGCGTTGCCGGTTGCCGAACAGGGCAAGCCCTGAAAGACCGGGTTTTACGCGGATTGAATTTGTTGCCGGCATTTTTCCAAACCGTCACCCAACCGTAACCTTCATCCTTTAGTGTTTGGGACACGAGCCATGCTCCCAAGTTAGACCGGAGGGATGCGCCCGAGTAGCGGCTCAAGTCATCAATGGTTTTGCGGGAATCACATGTTCCCATAGGTCGGGAATGAAGCTTTGAATGCCATGAAACAACGGAATCGCTCCTTTGAGCCCCACCTGGCAACGCAGAAGTTCACGCTGCCTCCGTCGGGAGAATGGTCCACCACCTCTTCCAGCTGGCGGCTTTGTCAAATCACAAGCGGCACAGGTTACTGGGTCAACCCGGTCGCAAGCCATCAGCTCGAGTCTGGCACACTCATGCTGCTTTCAACCAAATCAAAGGGAAGCATCCGCGCCAGTCAACTGGGGGACGGATTGTCCTTTGTCCTGTTCGGCGTGGAACTCTCGAGGCTTACAGCCTTGCTCACCCTTAGCGAGCTGGACGTCTTCGAACGTCTGGCGGCAGTGGAAAAGAGCCCCCACATCATCCTGCCCCCGCACAGTCCGGCGGCAAGGAAGATGATAGACCTGCGGCAGAACCCAAACCAGACGGACTGCTGGGTGCGCCTTCAATTGCTGGCGCTCTTTGTCGAGGTCTTCGGCAGCGAACTTCAAATCCGGCAGGTCGAGCCGCAGGGTGCGGTGGATGCCCGGGACCGATTGCGCAAGTTCCTCTCCCAAACGCCCGCCAGCGAACTCCTGCACATCAAGTTTTCAGAATTGGTAAGCCTGACCGGCTGCACTCAGCGTCACTTCAGCCGTGTTTTCCGGGAGGTGGTGGGAATGTCTTTCCGCGACAAGCACACCGAACTGCGTCTCCAAAGGGCGCTTGAACTTCTCGCCGGCACCCGCATCAAAGTCGTCGATGTGGCTATGGAAAGCGGATTCCCTTCGTTGAGTCTATTCAATTTGATGTTCAAGCGCCGCTTTGGGATCACCCCCGGAAAATGGCGCGAGAATAAATGCCCAGACAATCAAACACATCCCGCCCGGCCCAGGTCGGTGGCGGGATCTTTGAAATTGGAGTCCACGACCCCGCCGGGCCGGAGATCGCGCATGCCAAAATAGTCATGGCGATCGTCAGCCCTTTGCCCGATGCGGGGTGTTGACCCTCCATTGACTTAGTCAGGCGGTTGATCTAGCCCAAAGCCGGCGCTTTTCATCGGCATCATCTTGTCACTCATTCGTAACACTTAATCGCTCCGGGTTCCGCTAAGATGGGTGGAAAGAATCGAGCTCATGCTCAACCTGAAATCAAAGACAACGGGTGCCGGTCGCGTTGGAGTTGTGAACTGCAGCTCCGACAGTATTGTGCTGTTGAAATCCATCGGACCGGTCATGGCACACTTTAAATCCGTATGCCTGCCGAACTCATCGCTTGGATGATCCTATTCACATCAACCATTCTCAAATCATGATTCACTCATTAATCACCCCTGTTCTGGCCAGCGGCGCGCTCAAATTCGCTTTCGAAAAGGCCACAGTAGAAGGCAAACTCACCATCAGTGCATTGGCCATCCTTTCCGTGTTCAGTTGGACGGTGATGATTGGCAAAGGCCGGCAGCTCTATCGGGCGGGCAAGGCCAGTAAAAAGTTTTTCGCCGCCTACCGGGCCACTCGTGATCCGCTGGAGATCGCCAAGAAGGGAATGAACTTCGACGGATCGCCCGCCTTCGACGTGTATTATACCGGTGCCGAGGAACTGGAGTATCAGTTGAAGAACAACCCCGTCGACCTCTCCAAGGTGAAGGTCGCGCCGCCTAGCGCCGGCAAAACCGCAACTGGAGCCGAGGACGATACCCTTGCCCACGAAATCACCATTAAAATCAGTTCCGGATCCTTTGACTCCGTTCGCGGGGCTTTGGAACGGGCGTGCAGTTCCCAGGCGCTCGTGTTGGAAAAGGGGATGATCGTTCTTTCCACAGCGGTGGCCGGCGGGCCGTTTATCGGCCTGCTCGGCACCGTCTGGGGTGTGATGGAAACATTTTCGGGCATAGCCAAGGCGGCGTCGGCCAGCCTCACGGCCATGGCTCCGGGCGTGGCCGGTGCGCTCATCGCCACCGTGGTGGGGTTGTTCGTCGCCATCCCGGCCATGTTCGCCTATAATTTCATGGTGACCACCATCCGTTCGATCACCCAGGAACTGGACTCCTTTGCAAGTGAATACGCCACCTCCTTGGAACATAAATACGTCGACAACCGTCGACTGGCCGATGAAATCCGCGAGGCGCTGCTGGAATCCCGCAGCCACGAGGCCCAGCCCAGAAAACAGGTGTCAGCCATGGTGAACTAGCGCGCAAAGCGGTGTCGCATGAAAAAGTGCTCTGCAAGTCATCATCACGCGCTGGCGGAATTGAATATCACCCCGCTGCTCGATTTGGCCTTCGTGCTGCTGGTGATTTTCATCATCACAACCACCCCGGTGGTGAACGATCTGGAAATCAGCCTCCCCGAGGCTGCCAAACGGCCGAAAGAACCAAAATCCAAAGTCCACTACGTCACCGTCGGCAACAACGGAACCATCTACCTCGACCGCGGTCCGGTGGATTTGTCCTCCCTGCAGGCCCAAGTGGCAGCCCTGCGAGTGGACGACCCGGACCTGAATATCGTCATCCGGGGCGCCGCGCGCGCTAAGTATCAAAACATCGTGGGAGTGATGGATATGCTGCAGCAGGCCAATGTGGGCAAAGTCAATCTGGCAACTGAGGCCTTTGCGGAAGTAAAAACCGGCAAGGAGTAAGCTATGATTCAAAAACGTAAGAAATCAGGGTCTTCACGGGCCAATCTGGTCTGGTCCGTCGTTTTTCATGCGGTGCTGATTGTCGCCGCTTTCTTTCTGGCTGCCAAAGGAGGCTTGATCCCCCCTAAATTCCTCCCGATCACCATGTTGAAACCGGAGGAGAAAAAGATCGAACCCGCCAAACCCAAGGCCCCGGAGCCGAAGGTGGAAACCGCCAAAGCACCCGAGCCCCCAAAAACCGCATCCATCCCGCAGCCCAAGTTGGAAACCGCAGCTCCTCCGCCCGCCGATGCGGCACCCTCCGTCGCCCCGGCGGCCGCTGTCCTGCCCGATTTGGATTTTGGCGATGGCGCCAAGGAGGTGGTCTCTGCTTCGGATCCCAACACGATTTACAAGTCCGTGGTGGAGCAGGCGCTGCGCTCGCACTGGCATCGGCCTGAAGACGTGGCTGATGATAGCTTCACGGCCCAGGTGCAACTCAGTGTGGACAGCTCGGGAGCCCTGCTGGGCAGCACCTGGCTGAAGGGTTCAGGTGATCCCCGCTGGGATGCGTCTGTCAAGACCGCCCTTGCGCAAACCAAGACCATCAGTCGCCCGCCTCCCAAAGGATTTCCCTCCACCTTCGTGGTGAAATTCGACGTGGAGCGCGTGGAAAGTGCCGACACTCTTCAGTTGAGCCTCCAGTGAAAAAGACCTCCAAAAGCCAGCACAGCACGCTCAACGAGCTGAATATCACCCCGCTCCTTGACCTCGCTTTTGTACTGCTAGTCATCTTCATCATCACCACCCCCCAGCTCTCAAACGACCTGGAGATGAATCTTCCTTCGCCCAAGAAAAACTCGCCTCCGGTCAAGCCGCCGAAGATCAACCGCATCCGGGTGGACACCGCAGGGCATATCCAGCTCAACGGACAGGCCATGGAGCTGCCGGCTCTGCGGGACACGTTGAGCGCCATCAAGGCCAGCGACGGCACCGAAACGGCAGTGGTGGTTCTCGGGGCGGCGGATGTGGACTACCAACGCGTCATCAGCGTGCTTGATATTATTCAGCAGCTGGACATCACCAAAGTCGGCCTCTCCACAGCCACGGTGAATTGATGGGGAACCTTCGGAGGGCCGGGATGCTGGGAGGGCGCCTTTCGCAGGCGGATGCCCCTGATCCCAACGCCCCCGGTTCCGGTGGAAAGCGGGTTTTTGAATTGGTCCCCAAGGTTTCCAACCCCACCTGTCACTCACCACTTGAACATCAGGTGCCCTGGTGCGGGAACTAATCGAGCACCTTGATGGGCTCATAAAAGGTGTTTCGCTGAACCGGCGTGCGGCCCGCTTCCCGGATCGCCTTGATCATATCTGATTCCGTCTGCAACTGGGGCGATGTCGCTCCAGCCATGTGAAAGATGTGTTCCTCGAGGATTGTTCCGTGGAGATCGTCCGCTCCGTAGCTCAAGGCGATTTGCGCCAGTTTCATTCCCAGCCCGACCCAGTAGGCGGTGATGTGATCGAAGTTATCGAGATAGATTCGACTTGCCGCGAGAGTCCGGAGGGAATCAAATCCGGTGGGCGGCGCCTTGACTGGGATTTCATTGTTCTCGGGTTGATAGGGCAGCGCAACGAATCCCACGAAACCGCGAGTCTCGTCCTGCAATGCCCGGAGCTGCCGCAAATGGTCAACGCGGTCGGCGGGTTTCTCCACGTGCCCGTAGAGCATGGTGCACGTGCTGCGCCCCCCGAGCCGGTGCCAGACACGATGGACATCGAGATATTCTTCGGCTGATTCTTTGCCTTTGGCGATGGCACTGCGGACTGCGGGCTGAAAAATCTCAGCTCCGCCGCCGGTCAGCGATTCAAGCCCCGCGTTTTTGAGTTCGATCAACGTCTGTTCAACGGTTTTTTTCGCGAGCCAGGCAAGGTGCAGGATTTCAATCGCGGTGAAACACTTCAGATGCAGACGCGCGGTGGGATGCCTTGGGTCGTGCGCGCCGCCCGGCGGGCACGGTTCTGCCCGCCCTGCCACTCCATCGTTCAGCGCGCTCAAGGATTTCAACATGTCCACATAGTGGCTGAACGGCAGCGATGGATGCAGTCCTCCAACGATGTGCAGTTCCGTGATGCCCAGCTTAAGTGCCTCGCGCGCCTTCTCGACCATTTGCGGGATCGTTAGCTCGAAGCCGTCGGCATCGCGTTTCTTGCGGGAAAAGGAGCAGAACTGGCAGCTTAAAATGCAGTAGTTCGAGTAATTGAGGTAGCGGTTGAGGATGAAGCTGGCGCGGTTGCCGACTTTCTTCTCCCGCGCCAGATCCGCAATGGCACCCAACGCATTGAGGTCCTTGGATTCAAACAATCGCAGCGCGTCGGCCTCGGAAACACGTTGCCCCGCCGCGACCTTGTCGTAGAGGTCCCCCAGTCCGCTGCGTTGGACGAAAAAGTTCATCCCGCCCAGTAAACCAGCTTTTCGGGACCAAGGCAAATGGACGGACAAAAACCTCAGCCCTCACATTAATTACAGCGGGGAGCTCTTTTCAGTCACGGGATAAAGCACGCATGTTCGGCGCAACCCCCCAATTCTTGCCGAAAGTCCGTCACGCTTGCACCCGGCACCGCATCGTTGCCTGGAGGGGCTCTGCTACCGCATCCGGAACCAGGGGAAAACCACCTCTGCCGCGGTCACACCCAGAAAGACCATGCTGACCACCGCATTGAGACGGAAGAAGGCGACGTTGATCCAGTCCAGGCTGCGCCGGCGCGCGATCCAGTGCTCCATCACCAGGCATCCCAGAATCAGTCCCCAGCCGATGAGGTAAGCGATTCTAAACCGGCAGAGGACTCCAAAGGCGAGCAGCAGTCCGCACATGGCCAGATGTGCCAGGAACGCGGCGGCCAGGGCGTTTTTCGGCCCCCAAGCCACCACGAGCGAACGCAGGCCGTTGGCCCGGTCGAACTCATAATCCTGCAGGGCATAGATGATGTCGAAGCCCACCAGCCAAAGCACCACGGCAAGGGACAAGACCAGCATTTGCACCCACTCGAGAGGCGACACGCCGCCACCCTTAACCGCCAGCCAGGCCCCCACCGGGGCCAGGGCGAGAGCAATGCCAAGGAAAAAATGGGTGTAATCCGTAAACCGCTTGGTGAGCGAATAAAAGCAAACCGCCACCAAGGCGAGTGGGGAAAGATAGAAGCAAAGGGCATTGAGAAAATAGCTGCTCGCGACCAGCCCCGCCGCGCAGACCGAGCAAAGAATCCAAGCCTGGGCGAGTGAAACCTGCCCGGCGGGCAGGTGGCGAGCGGCGGTGCGCGGGTTCAACGCGTCAAACTGCCGGTCGGCAATACGGTTGAATGACATTGCACAGGTCCGCGCGCAAACCATGGCCGTCAGGATCAGCCCGAAGGTTTTCCATCCCGGCCACCCGCGATTCTCGCGCGCCGCCACCAGCATCGCCGCCAGCGCAAAGGGCAGGGCGAAAACAGTGTGGGAGAAACGCACGAACGAGAGCCATTTACTGAGGGTGGAAAACATGGGGGGGGAGTTGCTTGAAGCAGAGTTGTGCAACGGCGGCGACGAGGGTTCCGAGTCCGCGCGCTTTATTCCTTTTCCTCAGCCCAGCGGGGGGCGAGCCGGTTTGGGATCCCGAGATGATCGAGCACCCGCGCCACCACTGTGTCCACCACCTCCACGACGGACTTGGGGTTCATATACAAACTGGGATTGGCGGGCAGGATGGTGGCGCCCGCGAGCAAGAGCAGCTCCATGTTCTTGACGTGGAGCAGACTGAAGGGCGTTTCGCGTGGCACGAGGATGAGCTTCCGCTTTTCTTTCAGTGCCACATCCGCGGCCCGCAGCAGGACATCCTCGCTGAAGCCGTGGGCGATCCGGCCCATCGTTCCCATGGTGCAGGGGATCACCACCATGGCATCGGGCGGGTTGGAGCCGCTGGCAAAGGGGGCGTTCATGCTCTTCAGGCTGTGCGTCTGCACGCCCTCGGGCAGGCGTAGTCCTCCGGGCAACTCCTCCGCGATCACTTGGTGGGCGTAATTGCTGAGCACGACGTGGATCTCATGCTGGAGCGGGTCCAGATTGTCGAGCAGCCGTTGGGCGTAAAGCGCGCCGGTGGCGCCGGTGATGGCGACGAGAATTTTCAAGCGATTGAAATATGGCGTTGCGTGCTCCGTGGATCAAGCTGCTTCGGCCGCAAACAGGGAAACGGCTTGAGTCGGGCCCGCACTTCCACACAATGGACTGGTGTTCAAGTCTGGTAAGATATGGTTCGGCGCGCTTGTTTTTCTCGCAGGCTGCACGACGCCTGTTCATCGCCCCACCCAGCCAGGCAATTGGAGCGATGTGCCACCACTGACCGAGCCCCCCCCATTCGTGGCACCCGTTGTTCCCGCCCCGCCTGCGCTCACTAAAGAGCCTTCTGTTTCTCCGCCCGTCCTCCACACCAATGCCCCTGTGGACCTCTGGGTTCCGCTGCGTCGTTGGGCGGCGGAGACCGGGGCGGGTACGTTGCGTTGCGTTGCCCCACCGCCCTCGCCTGCTTTCGCGCTGGTCAACACCAACGGGGATTTTGTCTTTCGCGTGCACACCCGAGTGGCCAACTGGAACGGACTGGATCTCCAACTGGGTTTCGCTCCGCAGTGGACCAACGGGCAGATCTACGTGCACAGCCTGGATTTGAGGAAAAATGTCGATCCCCTCATCAATCCTTCCCTCCGGCCTGTTGCCAGTCATCGCATCATCGTTCTTGACCCCGGACACGGGGGGATTAGCGCCGGGACGCCCAGTGTTTTGGGGCGCGGTCATGAGAAGGATTACACGCTGGACTGGGCCTTTAGGCTCTCCGAACTGCTTGCGGCGCAGGGCTGGCAGGTGTTTCTGACCCGCACCAATGACTGCGGTATAAGCCTGTCCAACAGGGTGGCCTTTGCCGAGGCGCACCGCGCGGACCTGTTCCTGAGCCTGCATTTCAATTCAGCGGCACCGGACCGCACCCAGGCGGGATTGGAGACCTATTGCCTGACGCCAAGGGGCATGCCCTCCAATCTGTTGCGCACCGCCGAGGACGATGCCAGCCTGAGCTTCATCAACAACCAGTTTGATGCGGCCAATCTCCAACTGGCCGCACAATTGCACCGCTCCCTGCTGCGGATCAACGGCCAGCATGACCGGGGGGTGCGGCACGCGCGTTTTCTGGGCGTCCTGCGCGGGCAAAACCGCCCGGCTGTGCTTATCGAAGGAGGCTACTTATCCAATCCTTATGAGGCGCGGCGCATTGCCGACCCTGCCTACCGGCAGCTTCTTGCTCAAGCTGTGGCCGAAGCGCTGCCCGCCCCGGGGCTGGAATCCGGCCCGTTAAAACTCCTGAAAGAACCTATTTCGCATTGAGATCCCGCACCCTCATGATTTTCCCCGTTCACCGCAGTTCCGCACGGATTGAGCCTTTGGCAAAGGGGTTGGCAGCCCCCGGAAACTTCCAGCAGCTGCCCGTTGGCAGGCGGGTTGAATCGGGAATCCGGATTGGAAACTTCCAATGACTATTCCACCTCCGACTTCCGGCTCGCGGCCGATTCTCGTTTCCGGCGGCGCCGGGTTCATAGGCTCGCACTTGGTGGAACATCTTCTGACCGCCGGGCATTCCGTGGTGGTGGTGGACGACCTCTCCACGGGCAGCTTGGAAAATCTCCGGCAGGTGGCTACTCATCCGCGGCTTCGAATTATTTGCTCCACCCTCTCGGCCTGCCCTGAATTGCCGGAATTGGCCGCGACCGCCGGGTTCGTTTTTCATCTCGCCGCCACCGTCGGCGTGGAACTGGTTGTCAAATCGGCGCTTCAAGTGCTGGAGTCCAGCTTTCATGAAACCCAGGTCTTGCTGCGCGCCGTCGCTCAAGGAAGCGCCGCTCTGCTGTTCACTTCCAGCTCGGAGGTCTACGGCAAAAGTGACAAGCCTGCATTCCTGGAAACGGATGACCTGCTGATCGGCCCCCCAAGTCAGGCGCGCTGGAGTTATGCCTGCGCAAAACTCACCGACGAGTTTCTGGCGCTGGCCTATGCGCGGGAGAAAAACCTGCCTGTCACCATCGTCCGCCTTTTCAACACCGTCGGTCCCCGCCAGACCGGCCGCTATGGGATGGTGCTTCCGCGTTTCATTGACGCTGCAAAAAGAAATCAAACCCTGAAAGTGTTTGGGGACGGTCGCCAAACCCGCTGTTTCTGCTACGTGGCCGACGTGGTGGCGGCGCTGGCAGGGTTGCAGCAGTCCGGAGTGGCACGGGGGGGGATTTTCAACATCGGCGGCACCGAGGAGATTTCGATGTTTGATCTTGCCCGCGAGGTGATAGCCACATTGAACTCCAGTTCCCGGATAGAACTGCTGCCCTACTCCGAGGCCTACGCGCCGGGTTTTGATGACATGCGGCGCCGGAAACCGAATGTGGAAAAACTGCAGGCCACCTTGGGGTTCCGCCCCGCCACAACCCTTCGGGATATCATTCTGCTCACGGCGGCCAGCAGCCCGTGAGACAGCCGTTCCTCTGGCATCGATTTAAAAAGAAAGGGCGCTCTTGCGAGCGCCCTTTTGTTAAGTCCAGGATTGGGGCCCCTGATTAGGGGAACTGGAGGCGGTTGATGCCGGAGGGCATGGCGCCGGTGGCGGAATGCAAGGTGTCTGCCGTGTTGGCCAAGGCCGTCCGGAAGCCCGCAGTGGTGTAGGCTTGCACGCTGCCGTCGGCCAGCAGCACATTGCCCTGCTTGCTGTGCCCGTTATCCATGTAGCCCAAGGAAGCCAGAGTGGCGGCGGAATTGGTTCCAGCCGGCACGTAGCCCGGTCCCGCATACGGGGTGCCCAGCTGTGAGGAGGAGTAGCAGGTGGTTGCCACCGAAACGTTGGGCAGAGTCGCGCCCATGTTGTGGTCGCCAGCCATCAGCATTTGGGGATTGATGTCCGTGGCGTCAACACCGATGAAATAGCTGCTGTTCAAATCGTTTTTGAAACCGATAGTCGAACCGGAATCCGGACCCCAGACCGAGGCTTGGCCGCGGCCAGTGCTGTCAAATTCCGAGGGGCAGGCCAGGATTTTCGGGGTGTTCAGCTCGTTGGACATGCAGAGGAACATGTAGAAAACGCCCTTGATGGCCGTGGCACTGCCCACGTTGTTGGCGAAGGTCGTCGCCGATGTTGCCGCGCGGCCGACCGCCTCGGCGGCACCGCCGCTGGCCCACGGCACGGCCATCGGGAAACGATCGCCGTTGTCACCTTCCCAAATGCGGAAGGCAAGGCCCACCTGCTTGAGGCCGTTGGTGCAGGAGATGCGCTGGGCGCGGGCTTTGGCCTTGGCAAGGGCGGGTAAAAGCATGGCGGCGAGAATCGCGATGATCGCGATAACCACCAAGAGTTCGATCAGGGTGAAAGCCCGGATTTTATTTGTAAGCTTTTTCATTGATTTTAATTTTATCGGTTTACTGGTTTTGCTGATTGTTCGGGTTACAGGTGCGCAAGCTAGCTACTAGCTCCGCAGTCTGTCAAACCGATTCACTCAATTTCAATAGCAAAGCCGGTGCCATGCACCCGGGAGGGGAAAAGCCTCATAAACCGATGGTTTCGATGGAGTGTTCCAGTCTGGGGTGCGCAGTTTTCACGCTTTCTGCGTGAGCCTCACGCATCCCCCTGTTTACCAGGCCAGCCGCGAACGGAGGACAAAGCTTGGACGATCGCAAAAAACATCAGTCTGGCTTCGTGCGGCCTACGCGAAACCAGACTTTCCAAAGTTTTGTTCAAGTCCACCCAAGCCCGTTCCGGCGCGAGGGGTTTTGTTGAGCCGGACGGATAGATTGCAGCGCCGCCCTTATGTTTTTTGGAGCGCGGCGACGGTGGTGTGTTTTTCGACCTGAGTCGGCTCGCGGGCCGGGGGCGGGCCTGATGGAATCCAGCGGTTGCGCCTGCCGGCCTGCCTGGCGCTTCGGGCAAAACCACCAAGCCCGGATCCGGTGTGGCCGGCTGGGGGTTCGAGGGAATCCCCGCTCAACTCCACTTCACCGGCACGGTGAGTTTTTTTCCGAACCGGTTGTTGTAATGCAGCTCTTTATGCTGAACTCCGTATTCATGGACCAGCTTGGTGATTTTCACATCGTAGCAGCAATACTCGGCGATTTCGAGCATCCGCCCCTGGCGGAACCACTCGATGGCCTGCAAGCCTTCGGCGGTTTTCTCCACGCCGAAGGTGGCTGTGGCGATGGAGTCGAGCGAAACCCGGTGCTTGAGTGTTTCCTGCAGGTCGACCAGCATGTCCAAGGTGGGGAGTTGGCGCAGATCCATCGTGGTGTAGCCGTGCAGCACCTCGTAGTCGAATCGCAGGTTGTTGAATCCGACAATCAGATCGGCGCGCTGCAGGTCGGTGAGCAGATCATTGACCTGGGGTTCGCCGTAGATTTTGTAACCGCCGGTGGCGGTGCTGTAGACCACCCCAAGGCTCATCCGCATCTGACTTATCTTGTCCCAGCCGCCGACTTCCTCGGCGGATTTCTGCGTTTCAAGATCGAAATAAACAATGTTTTTCATCAATGCTGGCCTGATCAAATTCTAGCCGCGCTGCCTCCGGGCAAAAGAAAAATCGGCGCCGCCCCCGCCCGTAATCCCCCATCCCGGAAATTCCATGTTTCCTCCCGGCGCGTTTTATGGCAGGATGGGGCGGTTGATTTTTAACTGAGTTGAAAGCGCTGATTGAAAACAGAACGACTAGGACTGAACGTGTCTTCCTGGTTGGTGTGGAGTTGAAATCCGGTCTCGCGTCGGCCACCCGCGAATCCTTGGAGGAGCTCGCCGAACTGGCCGCCACGGCCGGGGGCGAGGTTGTCAGCCAGGGCGTTCAAAAACTCGAGACACCCAACGCTGCCAGCTATATCGGCAAGGGCAAGGCCGGTGAGTTCTCAGACTATTGCAAGGAGCACGGGATCGACACGGTTGTTTTCGATGACGAACTCTCCCCCGCGCAGAGCCGCAATCTGGAGAGGATTTTCAACTGCAAGGTTCTCGATCGGACGGCACTCATTCTTGACATTTTCGCCCAACGCGCCCGGACGCGGGAAGGCAAGATGCAGATAGAACTGGCGCAATTGCAGCATCTGCTGCCGCGCCTTACGCGGTTCTGGGGCCATTTGTCCCGGCAAAAGGGCGGTATCGGCATGCGCGGCGGCGAGGGCGAGTCGCAGTTGGAGGTGGATCGACGCAAGACTCAGGAACGGATCGATAAAATCACCGATGAACTCGATCTGGTGCGCCGTCAGCGTTCCACGCAGCGCCAGGCGCGGCAGCGTCAAAGCTGGCCGATGGCGTCGATCGTGGGCTACACCAACGCGGGCAAATCCACTTTGTTGAACCAGTTGACTGGAGCGGGAGTGCTGGCAAAGGATATTTTGTTCGCCACGCTGGATCCAACCACGCGGCGTTTGCGCCTGCCCACCAACCAAAACGTTCTGCTCACGGATACTGTGGGATTCATCCGCAAGCTGCCCCACGGGCTGGTTGAGGCCTTCAAAGCCACGCTGGAGGAGGTGGTGCAGGCCGATTTGCTGCTCCATGTCGTCGATGCCAGTCATCCTTTGGCCGAAGAGCAGATTCAATCCGTGGACACCGTGCTCAAGGAGATCGGTGCGGAAGGCAAGCCGACGATCATGGTGTTCAACAAGATTGACCGCATCGGGAGCGGGGGGCAGGCGCTGGCGCGTTTTCTTGAAAAACATCCCCACGGGGTTCCTCTCTCGGCCAAGACCGGCGAGGGGGTTGCGGCCTTGCTCTCCGAACTGAGCACCCGGCTGCGCCCCGTGCGCGAACTGGTCGAATTGCGTGTGCCGCACGGGCAGGCCGCGATCATCGCACGACTGCATGAGGTGGGGCAGGTGGTGGAGCGGAGCTACACGGGTAAGATGGCCCGGCTCACGGCCCGCATCCCGCCGCATTTTCATCATGAGTTTTCCGGATTCATTGTTGCCGAGTCGTCGACGTGAGTCCGTTGCCCGGGTTCAGGCTTTCTATGAAAAACTTGTCAACCCTCGGTGTTTTGCCGCGACAATTTGTCTGCAGCAGTCCGGTTGCTAAATAAATGGACACGCGATTATTGAAGATGTTTTGCGCCGTGGCGGAGAGCGGCAGCCTGGTGCAGGCCGCCGCCAAGCTGCGGCTGACACCCTCCGCCATCAGCCACGGCATCAAGGATCTTGAGTCCCAGATGGACTGCCGGTTGTTCGACCGGGTTGGTAAAAAGCTCCTGCTCAATCAGGCCGGGGAACAGCTCCTTTCCCTGGCGCGGGCGCCGCTGGCCCAGTTGGAAGCGGCGTCCGCCGCTGTCAAGCGGTTCGCCCGTTCCGGCAGCACGCGCCTGCGCCTGGGTGCCGCCGCCTCAGCCTGCGGCTATTTCCTGCCCCGCGTCATCCGCGAACTCAAGCAGGCTCATCCGAATCTTGAACTCCAAATTGACTCCGGCACCACCGAGGCCATGGTGGATCTGGTTCGCGCCAACCAGGTCGACCTGGTGCTCGGGCTCGCCCCGCATACCACCACGGGCTTGGATACCCGTCCTGTATTCCGGGATGAGCTCATGTTTATGTTCGCCCCGATGCATCCGTGGGCGGCCGGCCGGGGTCTGACCGCAGAGGTTCTTAGCCGGCAGCCGCTCATTGTATTTCAGCGGTCCAGTCTCACCACACGGCGCGTTCTTGATCATTACCAGAGTTTGGGCGCAACGCCGGCAGCGGTGATGGAAATCGCCAGTTTTGAAGGCATCAAGGAACTGGTCAAACTGGATCTGGGAGTTTCGGTGCTCGCTCCTTGGACGGCCGACAAGGAGCTGTTGCGGGGCACGCTAAAAACCCGTCCGCTGGCCGCCAAACCGCTCATGCGCGATTGGGTGATTATCTCGCTGGCCACCCGGCGGTTCTCGACGGAAGAGGAGCTTTTTTGCCGCCTCTGCCGCAATCAGGCCACCGGACTGCGCCTGGACCGGCGCGATGTTCCGGCTTTAAAAGAGTGACATCCACCATCCCGCAGGGCTCCTTTCCTGCCCGGCAATGCTGTCCCTGTTTATAATCGCAAGTTTGCAGAGCCGCATGCGCCGGAGCATGGAGCGGGTTTTCGCGGGCCGGTAAGGCAGGGTGCCGGCAGGCAGGCGGACGGGCTTCACACTGTGCCGGGCAGCCGCATGGCGCTGCAAAATCAGCGCGGCGAGCGGGCGTCCTTTTTTCGCCCCGCAATTTTCCGGTTCTCCTTCAGCCTCTGGCCGCGGCGTTGATCCTTCTGATTGCGCAGCGGCGCGTCCGTTTCGCTCTAATTTTGCGTTTGACCCGCCCCGCCCCGCATGGTTAAGGTGTTCGACCTATTTACTGTTGAACTATGATTGGGACGATTCGCAAGCATACTGGTTGGCTCTGGGCGGTCATTATCACCGTCACGATCATCACCTTCGTTTTCTGGGGGTCGCAATCCGGCGGTTCGGGCGGGCGTTCCAAGACCTCTAATTTTGGGTCCATCGACGGGGCACCCATCTCCCAGCAGGATTATGTGGAGGCGGCGCGCGAGGTTTATCTTCACTACCTCATCCAGTATGGGCCGAGTGTGGATCTCAAAAAGATGGGTGTGGACGAAGAGCGTGAGACATACTACCGCCTGTTTTTGATGCGGAAAATCAAGCAGTTGGGCATCGGGGTTGATCCCAAGGCGGTGGCGCAGACGGCTGGGGATATATTGCGGGCGTTTGGCCGAGGCCAACCGGTGGCCCTGAGCCTCTTTGAGCAGCAGGTTCTTCTTCCGCGCGCCAATGCCGACGATTTCGAGCGTTACATACGCCATGAACTGAGCATTCAGCAGCTGGTCTCTGTCGTTGGGCTCGGGGGCACTCTGGTCACCCCCGAGGAGGGCCGCGCTCTTTATATCCGGGAACGGCAGGAGTTGGCGGTCTCTGTGGCATTCTTCTCCGCTTCCAATTATCTGGCGGGTGTGGCCTCCCCCGACATGTCCGCCCTGTCCCAGTTTTACACCAATCAAATGTCCGCCTACCGCGTGCCGGACCGGGTTCAGGTCGCCTACGTTTGTTTTAACGTCACCAATTTTGTGACTGCGGCCCAGAAGATCGAAACCAATATCATGGAAAAGGTGGAGAGCGACCTGCGTTCCATGGGCACGAACTATCTGCGGTTCGCCAAAACTCAGGATGAGGCCAAGCTGCAGATTCAGGCTGAAATCCTGCGCCGCACCGCGCTGAATCTGGCGCAAAAAGAGGCCATTGATTTTGATAACATTCTCTTCTCCCAGACTCCCGCAAAGCCCGAAAATCTGGCGGCCCTGGCAGCCAAGAGCCATCTGACCGTTTCAACCACCTTGCCATTTGACGAGGAGAACGGGCCGAGGGAATTCGACGGCGGCCCAAATTTCGCCCGCACCTCATTTCGCCTCACCGGCGAGGAACCGTTTGCAGAGCCGTTGGTTGGGCCGGGAGGCGTTTATGTGATCGCGCTTCAACGCCGGATCCCCAGCGAAGTGCCTCCGTTGGAGATGATCAGCCGTCAGGTCGCCCAAGATTACAAGAATCAACAGGCCCTGATTCAAGCGCGTGTTTCGGGAATGACTTTCGCCCGTTCCGTGACCAACGGCATTGCTGCGGGGAAGACATTCGCCGGATTGGCCGCCGAGGCGAGGCATCCGGCACAGCTGCTGCCGCCCTTTTCGCTGAGCACTCGCGAGCTGCCCGAGGTGGAGAATCGTTTGGGGCTGAGCCAGCTCAAGCAAATTGTCTTCAGCACACCGGAGGGCAAAACCAGTGATTTCACCCCGACCCGTGATGGTGGCGTGGTGGTGTTTTTTCAGCAGCGCCTGCCCATGGATGATGCGAAGATTAAGGCTGAAATGCCCACGTTCATGACCTCGATCCGGCAGACCCGCCAGCAGTTGTCCGCCAACCTTTGGTTCCAACGCGAGGCGACCAAGTCCCTCTCCGACACTCCCATCGCCAAACCGAAAGCCTCGGCCCTGACCTCCGGCTCAGGAAAATCTTGAGCGTTTGCCCGCTTCCAACCCCCTGCTCATGAGCGCGGTCATTAAACTTTCCGCGCCGGAGTCGCGGGCCTTTTGGGAAATTCCGGTTCTTTTTGAGGACGATCATTTGCTCGCCCTTAACAAGCCGGCGGGAATGCCTGTCTCACCGTCGCCTGAATCCCCGGACCAGCCGGACCTGATTTCAATGCTCCACGGCGGTATCGAAGTCGGGAAACCGTGGGCCGTTCAGAGGGGGCTGACTTATCTGATGGTCTCCCACCGCCTTGACACCGAAATAAGCGGCGTCCTCCTTTTTGCAAAGAGCAAGACCACTTTGATGGCTCTCTCCGATCTGTTCGGCACGGAGGCACCCGTTCAGACCTATCTGGCTTTGGCCCGCGGTGAACCTTCCACCGAACAGTTCACCGTGGATGCCAAACTCGCCTCGCACCCGGTCAATCCCGAGCTGGTCAGGGTGGATTTTGAAGGGGGCAAGAAATCGAAGACCGATTTTTCCGTGCTGGAGAAGTTCCCCCGGGGTGGATGTGTCAGCTTGCGCTGCCGTCCGCTTACCCAGCGGCGTCATCAAATCCGGGTCCATCTTCGTCATGCGGGGTTTCCTCTGGTGGGCGACGCGCTCTACGGCGGTAAACCGCTCTGGCTCTCCCGCCTCAAATCCGATTACCGGCTTAAGGAAGGCAGGGAGGAGCGGCCTTTGTTGGCTCGTGTCGCTTTGCATTTGGAAAGCCTTGAAATGTCCCACCCGGTCACCTCCGCACCGCTGGCAGTCAGCGCGCCCTGGCCCAAGGATTTGCAAGTGGCAGTGAAGTACCTCCGCCAGTTCGGGGTATGATCCCTGCCGTGCCATTTGTTCGAACCGGTCCGCTCCGAAACGCCGTTCGGAGCGCTTCTTTCATCCGGGTTCAGTTGCCCCCTGCGGATTTTTCCCAATCCTGTCCGGTTGTTTGCCGGGGGGATGCAGGCTGCGATCTGATTCATTCCGCCATTCTGGGCGTGACTTTCGGGGCGTGGCATGGAAGATTTTCCACCTTATGAAAAATCTGATGACTATCTGCGCTCTCAGCCTGGTGGTTGGCCTGGCCACCGCCCAAGCCGAGGGAACCAACCCAATCGCTTCCAAGACCGAATCCAAACCCGCCGCCAAGGAGGTCGCCGTGATCAAGACCACCGAGGGCGAGATGGTGGTGGAATTCTGGCCCGAGGTGGCGCCCAAAACCGTGGAGAATTTCAAGACCCTCTCAAAGAAGGGTTTTTATGACGGCACCGCTTTCCACCGCGTGATCAAGGGCTTCATGATTCAGGGGGGCGACCCGCTCACCAAGGACGCGGGCAAGGAATCGGCCTGGGGCACTGGGGACCCCGGTTACAAGATCAAAGCTGAATTCAACGCCCGCTCCCACACCCGCGGTGTGCTTTCCATGGCCCGCTCGCAGGATCCAGATTCGGCCGGCAGCCAGTTTTTCATCTGCCACGGCAATCCGACGTTTCTTGATCATAACTACACCACATTCGGTAAACTGATCAAAGGCGACGATGTGTTGGAGAAGATCGCCACCACGGCCACTCATCCTCCCGACCGGCCCGACAAACGGATGGGCGTGGAAAGCATCAAGATTGTTCCGGCCGACTCCATCAAATAATTTCTGAAAACTATGAGTGAACTTGCGATTATCAAAACGAGCGAGGGTGAAATGACCGTGGAATTCTGGCCCGAGGTGGCGCCGGGCCACGTGGAAAACTTCAAGAATCTGGCGAAAAAAGGGTTCTATGACGGCACCTGTTTTCATCGGGTCATCAAGGGGTTTATGATCCAAGGGGGCGACCCTCTGACCAAGGATGAATCCGCCAAAAACCGCTGGGGCACCGGCGGTCCGGGTTACCAGATCAAGGCCGAGTTCAATGACAAGGCCCATGTGCGGGGCGTGCTTTCCATGGCGCGTTCCAACGACCCGGATTCAGCCGGCAGCCAGTTTTTTATCTGCCACGGGAATCCTGGTTTTTTGGACCGCCAGTACACCGCATTTGGCAGGTTGATCAAGGGGGATGATGTGTTGGAAAAGATTGCCACGACGTCAATTCAACCCGGCGATCGTCCGACCAAGCGCATGGCCGTCGAGAGCATTCAGATTACCGCGGCTGGAGCGGTTGGATAGGCGGTCTTCACCCCGGCTGGATTCCCCGATCGGGGCCGGTCGGGGTCTTTTTATGGAACAGGCTCAGATCGCCAAGGTGCTTGTTTCCTTGGGTTGCCCGCCGGAGAAATCCGAGGGGATGGCCGCTCAGCTCTTGAGGCGGGCGGTCCAACTGGCCCGTGAGAAAAACCGGACTCCGGAGCAGGCCATGGCCCATCTCCTCCAACTGATGAGCCAAGGCTGGGCGTCCGCGGCATCCGGATCCACAACCTCGGGGTTGCGCTCAGCCCCGGCGGCTTCCAGTTCATCATGATCAAGCCTTGGGAAAAAATCAGTTCCAGCCCTGTCGGTGATTTCCGGATTTTCAGCATCCGGTCCGATAAGAAAATCTCACCCCGCACACAGCGGCAGCACGATTTTTTCGTCCTCGATTCGGTGAATTGGGTCAATGTCCTGGCCATTACCCCGGAGGGGCAATGCGTCATGGTAGAGCAGTTCAGGCATGGATCGGACACGGTTGAACTGGAAATCCCCGGAGGGATGATGGACTCGGCGGACACGTCCCCGGAATCGGCTGGGCTGAGGGAGTTGCGCGAGGAAACGGGCTACGAAGGGCAGGGAGCCCGGGTGATTGGCCGTGTGTATCCCAACCCGGCGATTCAAAGCAACACGTGTTTCACGGTGCTGGTGGAGAACTGCCGTTGCGCGCATACGGTGGAGTTTGATCAAGGGGAGGACATTATGACGCGTCTGGTTCCCGTGGGCGATCTTCCGGGTCTTGCCGCCGCCGGTAAAATCCGCCATTCCCTTGTGCTGGTGGCTCTATATCACTTTGAGCTTCGGCAGCGGGGCCTTTGATCTGCCGGCAGGGACTGGGTGCCTGACGGCGCATGGCAGGGTAGGTTCGCCATCGGGTTAGTTTTTGGTTTTCCCCTCCCGGACCTCCTCTTTTTGCGTATCGAGTTCGGCTTGGATTTTTTTCCTGTCCAAGACCAGTTGTTGGCGCAGTTCCCCCGCTTTTTCCTCATCTCCGGCGGCGGTGGCGGTGGCGATTTCTGCGGCGAGCGTGATTTCGCGGGCCGCGATCTTGGCGGCGAACTTGGAGTCCAGTTCCGCCAAGGCTTCCTTGGCGCGTGCGGAAATTTTCACGGTTGGAGCGGTCTGATTGAGCCGTTCCATGGCGAGTTCATAGGAGGATTTCATGGTTTATTTTGTTATGGGGCCGGCTTTTTTTTCCAGGGCATTTCGGGGAATTTCGCCGGCATCGCCGCCGGACCGGGTGGGGCCAGTTGTAAATCCGGGTCGCCGGACTGGGCGGCGCCCGGCGGGGTCTTGTCGGCTTTCCAGGAGGCGACCCGGGCCCGCATCCCGTGATGTTCGGCAAGGCTTTTGTCGCCCGCTTTCATGTAAAAGAGGGAGAGGTTGGTGTGCACCAACTGCTCGTCGGGGCGCAGTTGTTCGGCTTTGTGCCCTTCGGCGATTGCCACGGGGTAATCGCCCTTGCGGTAGTGGGCCATCCCCAAAGCCAGGCGTGCGTCAAAGTGCGAGCCCTCCTGCGCCAGCACTGCGTTGAGCTTGGCGATGGCCAGATCGTAGTCGCCGGTGCTGAAATCGAACATGGCGTCGTCGTATTGGTCCTGAAGATTCATGCGGGTTGCGCCAAGGCGGCTGCAAGGGCTATGCTGGGGTCTTTGTGCGGATAACGCAACATTCAACCAACGGGAGTATTCAATGAGCCTGCCCATTAAGCTGATCTCCACCGACTTTGACGGCACGATCTTTGCCGAGTCTGACACCCCGGCCATTTCCATGGAATTGCTGGGCTTGATTGCCCGGCTGCAAGCGCGCGGCGCCAAGTGGGTCATCAATACCGGCAGGGACATGGTGAGCCTTCAGGCGGCGCTGGTCAGGATCGGTCAGCCGGTGCGGCCGGATTTTCTCGTTCTGGTCGAGCGCGAGATGCACGCCCATGACGGCATGCGATTCGTTGGCATCAACCCGTGGAATGAGGAGTGCCACCGGGCGCACAGGGATCTTTTCGTCCGGGTGATGCCGGACTTGCCGCGCCTGACGGGTTGGATCAAAGCCCGCTTCAGCGCCACCGTCTACGAGGATCCCTATTCGCCCTTGTGTTTGATTGCCGCCAACAACGGCGATGCGGACCTTATCCATGAGTATCTGGAGGGTTACTGCGGGGGCGTGTCGGATCTGACGCTGGTCCGCAATGATGTGTATGCCCGGTTCAGCCATGCCGGCTACAACAAAGGGACCGCGCTGGAGGAAATCACCCGGCGGCTCGGGTTGACCGCGGCCGAGGTCTTTGCCGCGGGGGATCATCTGAACGATCTGCCCATGCTCTCGCGCCGCTACGCCCACTGGCTGGCTTCTCCCCACAATGCGGTTCAATCCGTCAAGCAGGCCGTTCTTTCCCAGCATGGGTGCGTCAGCCGGTTCCCGGCGAGCCGGGGGGTTGCAGAAGCCCTGTTGCTTTTCCTGCGCCAGACCGGTGTTGAATTATGAATTGTGATTAACCGGATGCGTTTTAGTAGAGGATCTGATTCCTTCGGGCGGCTGCGATCCCAAAACCGAGGCTGGTTTTGTAAGTGGTTGATGTGGAAATAGATGGTGTTTTCATTAGGATTTGACACCGGGTCCGGCGGTGATAGGCTTGGCGGGTATTGGTGTGCCCGCTGAACATCCTCAGCGGGTTTTTTCACCTTTGAAAACAGTATTGAATTTGAATCAGGTAATTTTCATGAGCGACACAACGACCGCGGCTTCGATTCCCGAGGAAGCCCCCAAAATTTCCAATATTTCCGAGGCTATCATCCGTATTGCCGGCAACTCCCAAGACGGCATTCAGGCCATTGGTGGTTTTCTCGCCCGTTTGGCCGGCCGCAGCGAGCAGGAGGTCATGACTTTTATGACCATCCCCTCGACGATTTCGGGCGGGCCCTCCATCTTTCAGGTCCGGATCGGCTCGGGCGAGGTCCTCAGTGCCGGGGACGAAGCGGACGTGCTTCTGGCCTTCTACCAGCATTCCTACGAGGGGCACATCAACTCCCTCAAAAAGGGCGGCATCGTGCTCTTCGACGCCGACCATATCGAACCCAATCCCGAGTGGCAAAGCCAGTATCATCACGTTGCCATTCCCATTTCCAGCCTGACCATCGAAGCGATTGGTGGCACGGCCAAGGACAAGGGTAAAAACATTTTCTCCTTGGGCCTGATCGCCCGGATGTTTGATCTGAACATTCCGAAGCTGGAAAAGCTGATTCATGAGAGGTTCGGGGGCAAGGATGAGAGCATTGAGAAAAACGCACTGCTGGCTTTCCACGCCGGATATGGTTTTTCGGTCGGCAATCTTATTGAGACCTTCCGTTTCAAGGACAGTTCCAAGAAAGACGGACACCAGGTTGTCATGAACGGCAACGAAGCCCTGGCCTTGGGGCTCATCGCGGCGGGCGTTCGGTTCGGCGCTGGCTATCCCATCACGCCCTGGTCGGACATCATGGAGGCCTTGCGCCGTGAGCTTCCCAAATACGGCGGATCCTTCATTCAGTGCGAGGATGAGATCGCCTCGGTCTCAATGGCGATTGGTGCCGGGTATGCCGGCCGCGTGGCGGTCACCGGTTCAAGCGGTCCGGGCATCGCCCTGAAAACCGAGGCCATTGGCTGGGCCGGCATGGCCGAGGTTCCCTTGGTGGTGGTGAACATTCAGCGCGGCGGCCCCTCGACGGGCATGCCTACCAACATTGAGCAATCCGATCTCAACATTTCCTGCTATGGCGGCCACGGCGATTCCCCCCGCGTGGTGATCGCCCCCTCCAACGTGGAGGACTGCTTTTACTCGGCAATCGAGGCGGTGAATGTGGCCCGCAAATACAACACACCGGTGTTCATTTTGAGCGATCAAGCCATCGCGACCCGCATCGAGGCCTTCACCGAGCCCAATCTTGAAAAGGTTTGCCAGGACATCTCCCCCGACTTGTCCACGGTGGCCGATCACAAGCCCTATGATTTGTCCACGCCGGACGGCACCGTGAAGCGGGTGGTGCCGGGCACGCGCATTCTGAGCGGGAAATACCCCATCGCGACCGGGCTGGAGCACGATGAATTGGGGCATCCCACCGGCTCTCCGAAACTGCACATGCAGATGACTGCCAAGCGGCGCAAGAAATTCCAATCCCTCGCCGCGACGCTGCCGACCCCGAAAATTCACGGCCCTGCCGAAGGCGACGTCCTGCTGGTCGGCTGGGGGTCCACGGAGGGTCCTATTTGCGAGGCCGTGGATCGTGCCCGGGCAGCCGGCCAGAGTGTTTCCTCCATCAACATCCGGCACATCAGCCCGTTGCCGCCCGGTCTGGAGGATATCTTCTCCCGTTTCCGCCATGTTTTTGTGGTTGAAATCAACGATGAAGGCATCTATGGGATTGGAGGCCAGTTGGCCACTCTCCTGCGCTCCCGCTTTTGCAACCCGGCCATCCGCGGCATCAACAAAACCGACGGACTCACTTGGAAGGTCAAGGAAATCCTGACCCGGGTGAATGAAAGGCTCGCGGAGTCCGACCTCAAATCCGCCGCACTGGCCTGATCGTCTAATTTAGCAACCCCGATTTGATTATGAGTTCTTCCACCTCCGAAATCCCTGTTCCGTCTGGCACCCTCGCGGCCGTCAACCCGGCTGCCGACGCCGAGCGCAAGGGGCTGACCAAGAAAGAAATCGCGGCCGATCACCCCACTTGGTGCCCGGGCTGCGGCGATTTCTCCGTGCTGGCCCTGTATTTCAAACTGATTGAGAAGCGCAAGCTCTGGCACGAGAAAATCACCACGATTGCAGGCATCGGCTGCTCCAGCCGCTTCCCTTATTTCGTTCAGGCGCACGGCGCCCACTATATCCACGGTCGCGCCCTTTCCTTCGCCAGCGGCGTCTCTCTTTCCCGCCCCGATCTGCACCTCTTTGTTTTTGGCGGTGACGGCGACGCATTCTCGATCGGGGGCAATCATTTCAGTCATACCGCCCGTAAGAACATCAAGATGACCTACGTGGTGATGGACAACTGGGTCTATGGCCTGACAAAAAAGCAGACCTCGCCCACCTCTCCGCTCGGGTTCAAGAGCAAGACCGACCAGTGGGGCGCTGTGGATTACCCCATCAATCCGATGAAACAGGCCATTGCCGCCGGCGCCTCCTTCGTCGCACGCACCACCCATACCAATCCCAATCACGTTCTGCAGATGATGGAGGCCGCGATGGATCACGACGGATTCGGTTTCATCGAATGCCTGAGTGAATGCGTTGAATTTTACGAAGGCGCCTTTGATGCCAGCAACCCCCGCAAGGGTGGCAGCTTCAAGGAGGTCCCCAAGGACCACGATGTCACCGATGAGCTGGCGGCCTATAAGCTCGCCGGTGAGGAGTTTCCCGGCTATTTCGGTGTTTTTTACAAAAACATCAAGCCGACCAAGAACGCAAAGGAAGCCGGAATCGTCAAGAATTTACAGGAAAAGTATAAAGGCCTGCAGGACTGGCAAATCCTCCAGAAAACCTTTGACCGGATGAAATAAAATCCACAGGGCAGGCGCAGGAGCCCCGGAGTTGGCCGGGGCTCTTTTTTGCCCGCGCAGGGTCGCGGAACCGTCGTCATTTAATACGTGAAACCCGCCACGAAGTATGGCATTAGTAGCCCATGCCGATTTACGAATTCGCCTGCCCGAAGTGCCGTAAAATCTTCAGCTTCCTTTCAAAACGTGTGACTCCCGACCGGTTGCCCGCCTGCCCCTCGTGCGGCAGCCGCAAAATGTCCAAACAGGTCACCCGCTTTGCCATGACGCGCGGTCTCTCCGAACCCGCCGCCCCGGCCGACGGATCCCCGGATCCAGCCATGCCGGACATGGACGATCCCCGGATAGGGCGGGCAATGGCTGAGATGGAACGCGACATGGAGCATCTGGATGAGAACAATCCCAGGCACATGGCCCATATGATAAGGAAAATGAAGGATCTCATGCCCCCGGGTGCCATGCCCAAGGAACTGGATGCGGCCATCAAGCGTCTTGAAGCGGGCGAGGATCCCGAGAAAATCGAGGCGGACATGGGGGATCTGTTGGGCGATTTCATGGGGGGTGAGGATGGCGGGGCTGGTGGCGGAGCTTACACGAAGGACGGCGGACTTTATGATTACTGAGGGGATTGCGTTGGGTTTTCTTTTTTAGCCATGGCTCATTTGCACGAGAAAATTGATTTCACGGTGGCGATCTTTGTTGTTCATGAGCAGAGGGTTTTGGTGGTTCACCACCGGAAACTCGACAAATGGCTGCCGCTGGGCGGGCATATCGAATTGGATGAGGACCCGGAACAGGCCGCTGTCCGCGAGGCTTTCGAAGAAAGCGGGTTGGAGGTTGAACTGATTGGAGAACGCCCGCCCACCACCGGGCCTGGCACCCGGGCCCTGATTGCGCCGCGCTTTCTGGACATTCATAGGATCAGCGACAGCCATGAGCACATTGGGATGATTTATTGGGCGCGACCGCGGCGCGGGGTGGTCACGCTGGCGACCGGGGAGCATCATGATATCCGCTGGTGTTCCGGGGCTGAATTGGAGGGGCTGCAGCCGTTGATGAGCGGGGCGGTCAAGTGGTATTGCCGCAAGGCCCTCGAGGAAGTCGGGTGTTGAGATTGCGGTTGCCTTCCTTTCCCCCATGTCGATTCAAGATCTCAAGCGCGGCTATCTGGCTCTGACCGTGCTCAACACGTTGGCGGCCTCCTATTTTTTCAATTATCTTTTTTTCTTTCTCCATGACCGTTTCGGCTTCGGCAACCGGGGAAACCTCTGGGTCTCTGCGATGCATGGGGCGGTCTATGTGGTGTCGGCCTGGCAGTGCGGGAAGTTTGCCCAGCGGCGCGGCTTGCTCAACAGTCTGAAGATCGGGTTCGGCAGTCTGGCGCTTCTGATGGTGGTGGCCGGGTTGCTGGATTCGGCCGCCGGTGTTCTGTGCGTGTTTGCGGTTTACAGTTGCGTGCTCCTCTTCACTTGGCCCGCTTTGGAGGCGCTGACCAGCGAGGGGGAGACCCCTGCGGGGGTGCAGTACCGGGTTGGCCTCTATAATTGCACATGGTCCGCCGCCGCAGCATTGGCGTATTTCACCGGAGGGAGCCTCTATGAGTGCTTCGGGCGGGGCGCGGTTTTTTGGGTGCCTGCCGGGCTTTTTTCCTGCCAGCTCGTTTTGACTTTTTGGCTCGCCCGCAAGGCCGCCCTCGGCCCCACTCCTGCCACCGAATCCGTGCATGAGCCAACGCCCTGTTCGAAGGAGGCGGCAGCCGGGCAGGGGGTTCGGCCGGCGGTTTTCTTGAAAATGGCCTGGCTGGCAAATCCTTTTTCCTACGTAGCCCTGAACACTTTGCTGGCGGTGATGCCTGGGGTCGGGGACCGGTTGGGGCTCTCGCCCAGGGAGGTGGGCTGGTTCTGCTCAATCTGGCAGTTCGGGCGCCTGGCGGCGTTTATTGTGTTGTGGCGGTGGACCGGTTGGCATTATCGGTTTGGCTGGTTGCTCGCCGCTTTTCTCGCTCTGATCGCCAGCTTCATTCTGATTTTGATGTCGGTGCAGATTTGGTTGGTGGTGGCGGCACAGGTGTTTCTCGGACTGGCTTCGGGTTTGATTTACTATTCCTCGCTTTTTTACTCGATGGATGCGGGGGATACCAAGGGCGAGCATGGCGGATTGCACGAGGCTTTTATCGGCGCGGGGATTTTCGCCGGCCCGGCCGCGGGGGCGGCGGCATTGACTTTGCTTCCGCACTCGGCTCACGCCGCCACATGGACTGTCTCGGGCCTACTGGCCATCGGATTGGGTGGACTGGTCTGGTTGCGATTGAGGCACGCCAAGTAAGGATTCGCCTGTCCGCTTCGGATCCGTTTTGGGGATGACTCCGGGGCGGTTGTCAGTTTTTTCCTTCGCGAAATGAGTGTCATCTGTTTTGAAGCGGCCGCCGCGCCGCGATCCGGCCGACAATCGGTCTTGCGCGCGGCCCGCTTTTTCCGACATGATCCCCCCTGCAAACTCGCAATCATTTATGGGAACACTGGACGGAAAAATCGGGATTGTCTTCGGCGTTGCTAACAAACGTTCGATTGCTTGGGCTATCGCTCAGGCGTGGCATAAACAGGGTGCCACTCTGGCTTTCACCTACCAAGGGGAGAGACTCAAGGAAAACGTCGAGGAACTCGCCGGCACCTTTGGCAGCGACACTCTGCTCATGCCTTGCGATGTGACACGGGATGACGATATCGCCGCGGTGTTCAAGACGGTTGGCGCAAAATTCGGAAGATTGCATCTGCTGCTCCATTCCGTTGCTTTCGCGCCCAAAGACGCGCTCGAGGGCGAGTTTGTCAACACCACCCGCGAAGCCTATCGCATCGCCCACGATATCAGCGCCTATTCCCTCGTCGCCCTGGCGCGCGGGGCGGCCCCGCTCATGGCCGAGGGCGGCAGCATCGTGGCGATGAGCTATTACGGCGCGGAGAAGGTGGTGCCGCACTACAACGTGATGGGCGTGGCCAAGGCTTCGCTTGAGGCCGGCACCCGCTACCTTGCCTATGACCTCGGCCCCAAAAAAATCCGGGTCAATTGCATCAGCGCCGGTCCGGTCAATACTCTCGCTGCCCGCGGCATCAGTGGTTTCAGCGAGATGCTCAGGCATTACGAAGCCCACGCGCCGCTCAAGCGCAACGTCCTTCCCGAGGAGTTGGGCGCCACGGGCGTGTTTCTCGCCAGCGATGGCGCTGCAGCCATCACGGGTCAGGTGATTTACGTGGACGCAGGTTACCAGATCATGGGGATGTGAGAGCGGGTGGCGCGTTGGGTCCCGCCCGACTTCTTACCAAGCCCTTGAGTATTGCCGGGGTGCCATGTCGGCTGTGCTTTGACCCAGCGCCCGGGCGGCGCGGACCGGCCAATGTGGATCGCGCAAAAGTTCCCGCGCCAACAAAACCACATCGGCCTGCCCCAGCCGCACGATCTGGTCCGCTTGGGCCGGGTCGGTGATCAGGCCCACCGCTGCGGTGGCCAAGCCCGTCTCGCGCCGGATGTGTTCGGAGAACCCGACCTGGAATCCCGGGCCTGCGGGGATTTTCACACCGGGTATCAATGCTCCGGAGCTGCAATCCAGCAAATCCACTCCCGCATTCTTAAGTCGCCGGGCCAATTCCACGCTTTGCTCCAAATCCCAGCCGCCTGGCGCCCAGTCGGTGCAGGAGATTCTTACCGCCAAAGGCAGGCGGTCCGGCCAGACCCGTCGAACCGCCTCGGTGGTTTCCAAGAGGAACCGGATCCGGTTTTCAAACGCCCCTCCGTAGGAGTCGGTTCTTTGATTGGACAGTGGTGAGAGGAATTCGTGACTCAGGTATCCGTGTGCCGAATGGAGTTCCAACCATTCATAGCCGGCCAGCAATGCGCGTTGGGTGGCGGACACGAAGTCGTTTTGAACCCTGAGGATGTCGGCGATGCTCATGGCGTGAGGCACCATGGGCAGTTCCGCGCCGAAGGCCAGCGCACTCGGTGCAAGCGTGGGCCAGCCTCCCGCTTCCGCCTCCAGGTGAGCCCCGCCGTCCCAAGGGCGCGCGGCTGAGGCCTTCCGTCCGGCGTGGCCTATCTGGATGCCTGGCACGGCTCCCTGCTGCCTCACAAAGCGGTTGATCCTGATAAGGGGTTCAACGTGCCGGTCAGCCCACAAGCCTGCGCACCCGGGAGTGATCCGGCCTTCCGGTGATACCGCTGTGGCCTCCGCGATGACCAAGCCGGCGCCGCCGGCGGCGCGCGCGCCCAGATGCACCAGATGCCAGTCGTTGGCCAGTCCGTCTTCCGAGGAGTATTGGCACATGGGCGACACCCCGATGCGGTTGCGCAGGGTGATTGACTTGATTGTCAGCGGTTGAAAAAGGTGGGGGGCGTTGTTTGATTTGGCGGGCATGGGGGACTGGTATTTCTTTTGTTTTACTTCAACGATTCAGGCCGGTCTATTTCGCCGGCGACAGGGGAAGGGGGCGCATGGTCAGTGGATCGCGCAGAGGCAATTCGGTGAACTTGCCTCCGGTCAGTTCCTGGAGTTTCACAGGGTGACCGGGTTGGCCGAGAAGCATCTCCTCCTTATTGCCCACGGCGAGAATGACCAGTTTATCCAAGGTGAGATATTTTCTGGCCACGCGCTGCACATCCGCCCCGGTGACGGCGGCGAGCCTGCTGCGGTAATTTTTCCAATAGTCGGGATGGGTGGCGTAGCGGCCGGTGAATTCGTCCTGCGCGAAGATTGCCGCGGTCTGGCCCTTGGTGGCGAAGGCCCGGGGGAACCGGTCGATAAAGCCGTGCTTGGAGGTGTTGAGCTCCTGGTCGCTCACCGGTTCGGCGGCGATGCGGCGGATTTCCTCCATGGCCAGCGAGGCCGCATAACCCACGGTGCGTGATTTGGACTGGAACCCAACGCTGAAAGTCAGGGGATAATAGGTGCCGCCCGCAAAGGTGGAATGCGCATCGTAGGCCAAGCCCTCTTCGCCACGAACCCGGTTGACGATGCGTGAGTTGAATCCACCCCCCAAAATGTCGTTCATCACCGCCACGGCGAAGTAATCCGGATTGTCCCGGCGGACGCCCGGCAGGAGCATCGAAACCCGGCCCTGATTGACTTCGGGCTTGTTGACCAGATAAACGCCCGGCGCGGCAAAGACCGTGTTGGTCGGCACCGCCACCGGGGGTTTGCCCGCAAACGGCCAGCCGCTGAAAAGCGCGTTGAGCTTGCCGATCATTTCAGCGCGATCAAAGTCCCCGTTCACCGCCACGATGAGGTTTGAGGGATAAAACCAGGCCTGATGAAAGGCGGCGAGATCAGCCGGGGTGATGGACTGGATGGAGGCTGCGGTAGGCTGCCGGTTTTCCCAGAAGTGCTCGCCGTAGGCGAGAAAACCCGCCTCGCGCCCTTCGATCCCGCTGGAATCGTCGTTGCGCTGCTGCATGTCCTGAAGGAGTTGCTGTTTGCGCAACTCGATTTTGTCGGCCTGAAACCGCGGCGCCGTCAGCACCTCGCGCAGAATTCCCAAGCCCTCGTCCACATCCTTGGACAGGAGGTTGAGGGTCACGCTGCCCTGGCTGCCGCTGACGGCGGAGCTCAGGTGTGCCGCCAGAAAGGCGAGCCGTTCCTCCAGTGCGTCGGCTGATTTGGATTTCGTGCCGCTATGGGTCAGCAGATAGCCGGTCAGATCAGCCAGCCCTTCCTGACCGGCCGGATCCAGATATTCCCCCGTTTTCACATAGATGGCGATGTTGACCAGAGGCAGTTCGCGGTCGGGCAGGACGTATGCTATGGGGCCGGTGGGAAGCGTCACGCGGAACCGGGCCTGCGCGGGCGGTTCGTAGTTGAGCGGCGGAAAGGAGAGCTTTTCGGGGCGGTCGGCTATGCCGTTATCCTGCGCGGTTGTCTTCAGGCTGAAGCCCGCAGAACAGAGCAGGAGCGTCAGCGCGCAGGCGGTCGTCTGGATTTTTTTCATGAGCGGAAGGGTTTGGAATGGGTGGGGGAAGTCCGGTGGCGGGTTATTCCTTGGCTGCTGTTTTTGGTGCGGTTCCCGCTTTCCGTGTGTAGACGGCCACCGTCCGGTTTTCGGGGGTCAGATATTTTCCCGCCACGCGCGCCACTTCGGCGGCGGTGACGGCTTGGAATTTTGGCCCGGCCTCGTTGATCTCGCGCCAGTCGCCCAAACCGTCGTTTTCGATCAGGTGCATGAGGATGGGGGAGTTGGCTGAGAGCCGGCGGTATTCGGCGGCGGCGAAGTTGTTTTTCACTTTCTGCAGCTCCGACGCCGGCACTGGTTCCAGCTTGAGTGTTTCCAGGCAGTTGTAGATCCCCTGCTCGACCTCCTCCGGCTTATGCCCCTCGCGCACCTCGCCACTGGCACTGAAGGAGCCTTCCCATTTCTGCGAATTCTGGCCCGCCCCCACGTCGGTCGCCACGCCGCTGCCCAGCACCAGTTTTTTGTAGAGCCGGCCGGTGCGGTTGGAGAGCAGTTCACCGAGGATTTCCAGGGCGTAGGAATCCTTGTGGCCGAACGGGACGGTGTGCCAGAGGATCTGCAGTTGCGGATTGGTGTCAGCCTCCGCGTGCATCCTCTTTTCAGCCATTTGTTTGGGCTCCAGCGTCTTGACATCCGGCGCGGTCTTGCTGCCCCGGGGGATCCGCTCGAAATATTTTCTCACCATGGCCTCGGCGGCCTCAGGCTTGAAGTCTCCCACCAGGATTAACGTGATGTTTGGCGGGGCGTAGAAGGTGGCGTAAAACTCGTCCGCTTGCGCCTTGGAGATGGCGGCTATGTCCGAGGGCCAGCCCACCGTCGGCCAGCTGTAGGGGGCGGACTCCCAGAACATGGCATTGAACTGCTCCTGGAATTTTCCCAGCGGCGTCGAGTCTGTCCGCATGCGGCGCTCCTCGAACACCACATCCCGCTCCGAATAAAACTCGCGGAAGACCGGATGGAAAATGCGCTCGGATTCCATCCACGCCCACAGTTCAAGTTTGTTGGACGGAACGGTTTCAAAATAGGCCGTCATGTCTTCGGAGGTGAAGGCGTTCATTCCAGATGCCCCGGCTCCGCTGAGCAGGCGGTCGAACTCGTTTTTAACGATGAATTTCCGCTCGTCCTCCACCAGTTGCTTGAACCGCGCCTGCAGTTCCCGGTAGCGCGGCGTCCAGTCCTCCGGTTTGAGCAGGTCGTCCATTTCACCCCGGCGCAGCCGCTTGCGCATCTGGCACTCTTCACTCCGCATTTCGTCCCGGACCTCCTCTTGCTGTTTGAGGATGGCCTGGTCCTTCTCATAATCGCTTGTGCCGATGGTGCGGGTGCCCTTGAACATCATGTGCTCGAAGAGATGGGCGATACCAGTCATGCCGGGCTTTTCATTGGAGCTGCCGACATGCGCCACCCAGCCGCCGGCGATGGTCGGTTCGTCATGACGTTCCACCAGTAGCAGGCGCAGCCCGTTGGACAGGGTTTTTTCCATCACCGGCACTTTTTGGGCTGATGCCGGCCCGATCGTTGCCAGCAAAAGGCAGGAAAGCAGAAAAATGGGTTTGTCGCAGCGCTGGTGAGGTGTCATGACACTTTTTTGAATGGGGCGTTTTACCGGTTTAATGGGGCGAAATCTAGCCCGAATCCTTTTAAATTCCAATGGAAATGATGCCGGCGCTCAAAGAGCGTCCTGATGTTGCCGCCCTGGATCGTGCCGCGATTGCAGAGGTTTTGCCGGTAATCGTTGGCAAACAGGTCTGGAGGCGGGAAAATTCGCTGATGGTGTTGCGCCCCCGGCGCGCGGCGTTCATGCCGCTTGGGCTCTGGGCAGATCCTCACGCCACGAACATTGGGACTACCTTCTCCGGACATCCATCGTTATGATTGAGCCAGGCCTGACGATCCAAAATGATGCAAGCGATGAACAGAATGAAAGGATTTGGCAGCGTCGGGTTGATTGCCCTGTGGCTTGTGGTTTTTACGGGCTCGTCCGCCCTCGCCCAGCTGCCTATCAGCGAGGGCGCTTTTGGTATGAGCGTGGCCATGTTGAAGCTCTTTGGCAGTGTCACAGCCTTCACCGCCAATGCCCGGGTTCGGGTGTCGGACGCATCGGGAAAGGAAAGCTTGAGAGCGCCCATGACCTTTGATGTTCGGGACGGTCGCTTGCGGATGGATCTGGACATGGCGCAAATCCAGAGCGGGTTGGTCCCCGCCGGGGCAGTGGCCGGGTTGCAACAATTCGGCTTGAGCCGGCTGGCCGTCATCGTGCGCCCGGACAAAAAGGACATGCTCATCCTCTACCCGGATTCGAGAAGCTATGTCTCGATGCCGCTGTCGTCTGAAGATTTGGCGGCGGCCGGGGCCAGCGTGCGTGCGGGGAAGCGGTCGCCGGAAAAGACGGTGGTGGACGGGCATGTGTGCGCTAAAAACATTCTTCTCCTGAAAAGCAAGAGCGGGGCTGTGTTGCTGGAGGCGGTGACTTGGAACGCCGGGGATTTAAAAGGGTTTCCAGTTCAAATCCAGATGAAGGAGGGTGGGAACACAGCCCTGCTGAAGCTTTCTCAAATTCAGATTCTGCGCCCGGATTCACGGCGCTTTGAGGCTCCGGCCGGGTTCAGCCGGTATGAGAGTCCGCAGGCGTTGATGTTTGCGCTTGCGAAAAAAAGGCTTGGCGGCGCGGAAAAGTAGTGGATGCTGTCCCATTGCAAGGGGGCTCAATAAGCCTTGATCCATGCAAACACCTGCGGCCGGGTCTTCCGGTTGAGGTCGAACCTGCGGCACTGCCGCCGATTTTATTTTATGCGTATTACAAATCTCAATCCCGACTCGGGTATTGGCGCCAGCTCTTGGCTGGTGGAAACAGACGGACACGGCCTGCTGCTTGACGCGGGCACCCACCCCAAACGTGAAGGGCGGGACAGCCTCCCTCTCTACGGTCTGGCCAAGAACAAGGACGTGGACTCCGTTGTCATCACCCACTGCCATCATGATCACGTTGGTTCCCTGCCGGTGGCGTTGCGCCAGTTCCCCAAGGCCCACGTGCTGATGCCCGAACTGAGCTATTTCATCGTCGAGCGGGTGTTGCACAATTCCGTCAACGTGATGACCCGCCAGCGCGAGGAGCTGGGCATTCGCGAATATCCCCTCTACACCCACGACGAGGTGGACGAAATCGCCCCGCTTTTTCAGGGGTTCAAATACAACCGACAAATCGAATGGGCTGCATTTCATAAAACGCGGGCGGGCCACATCTCGCCGACCCTCGAGTTTTTCGATGCCGGCCACACCTTGGGCTCGGCCGGCGTGCTGGTCCGCGGCAAGAAGGAGAGCCTGTTTTATACCGGTGACGTGTGTTTTCACGATCAGACCATTTTGCGCAGTGCCCGTTTCGAGGGCGTTCGAGCCGACGTGCTGATCATGGAAACCACCCGCGGCGGTCGCGGGGTGCCGGCCGGGTTCTCTCGGGAAAAGGAAATCGAGAGGCTGAGCGCCTGTCTGCAACGGGTCATCCAGCGCAAGGGTTCCGTTTTGATCCCCTCCTTCGCTTTGGGCCGCACCCAGGAGATTCTCGCCCTGTTGGCGCTGCTCATGCGCGAGGGTAAGCTCAAGCCGCAACCGGTTTATATCGGCGGCTTGGGTCGCGTGTTTACGGAGATCTACGACCTCGAATCGCACCGGGCGCATCGCCAGCACCCCAATCTTCAGCTCAACGAAGCATTGAACCTTGTCGTTCTGGATCCGAAAAAAGCCGAGAAGATGAAACTCAGCGGCGCTCATATTTTTGTGCTCACCGCCGGAATGATGAGCGAGAAGACCGCCGCCCATGACATGGCCCTGCGCATGATGGGCGATCCCCGGCACGCCATCTTTTTCGTCGGTTACACCGATCCCGAAACCCCGGGCGGGCGGCTCCGGGCGGCCAAGGACGGGGACACTTTCGTGTTCAGTGCTACTGGCGGGGAGGCTACGCGCAAATGCGAGATTCAGGAATTTGATCTCACTGCCCATGCCAACCGGGAGGAATTGTTGGATTTCGTCGGCCGGGTTGAGCCCCGGACCGTGTTGCTCGGGCATGGCGAGGCCGAAGCCCGCCAGTGGTTCGCTGAACAGATCCACGCCCGACATCCTAAAATCAAGGTCGTCCAGCCCGAACCCGGCAAGACCGTTGAGGTCTAGCCCGCCTGTCTGGACCCCTTTCGGGTCCGGGGAATCCATTGGGAACCGGCGATGTTGCGGCCGGTTCCCAATCATGCTCTGGATAGGGGCGGCCCCGCGCTAATTGCCGGCCCAAGTTTTCTCGCATCGTTCAATGAATCATTCGATGAGGGACCCGCAACTTGGGCCGTTGCTTTGGTTAAGCCCGCTCGGGCCCATGCTGTCGGTTTCGGCGTCGCCGGACTGGGCTGGTTCTTTGCCGGAAATACCTGCGGTTCAGGTTTGGATTTTGCCGCTGCAATCGCTCGCCTTGGGTTCTCAGCCGCGGTGCAGGAGCAAGGCCCCTTGGCCCGTGATCTTCTTGGATCCTACAGCCCCTTTGGTTGGTGTCGAGGCAGGTGTCGCTTCAGGAGGCGGCGGCGGGGTGGAAAGCTGGCCGGAGGGTTGGAGGGAAACCAAGGCTGGGCGGAGTTGTTTTCCCTGATAGGAATATCCGTTGGCCAGAGTCTCGGCTATGACTGGGTTTTCCGCAGGCAGGACCGCACCATCGGCAAGTCGGTGGCGGTTCGGATCGAATTTTTCTCCGGCCTCGCCCCCAAAGGGGGCCAGTCCCACACGCCGCGCGGCTTCCAAGCAGCTTGATTGAAGCCGGCCGGTCTGTTCGATCAGAATTGGCTGGCCTGATTGCCGGGCGCCGCGCTGAAAGGCATGAGTGTGATCGAGCATCCGCACGGCAACTTGGAGCCAGTCGGTTTCCGCCCGGCGCAGTTTTTCCACCTCAAGTCGCAGGGCGGCTTTCTCGCCGTCATTGGAGTTTTGGAGAAGGGTGTTGAAGTTTTTCACCTCGGCTGCGACGCGCTCCGCGATGGATTGGGCGGCGGCGCCGGTTTTGTCGGCGGCTTCCCGGATGGTCTGCCATTGGCTGGTGGTTTGGGCGATCTGTGCCGCGAGCGGCTCAAGGCTTTTTAGTTTCGCGGCCGTGTCGGCGGCGGCCCCGGTTTCCGCCATCCGGATGGCGGCGCGGTATTCCAAGACGAAAGGCCAGACCCCCAGGATGCTTCCAATGGCCACGCAGAGGATGCAGAGGAGCAGTTCCCAGAAATCGATCGGGGAACGGCTCTGGAAAATCAAGATGAAGGCCGCCTCGAGCATGAGGAGGTTGCCGATGTAGAAGGGCAGTTTGGCAAGCTTGGCCGCAGTTGGAGCTGGCATAAGGCTTATACTAGCCGGCCTGAGTGGGCAGTTCAAGCCGCGGCGCGCGGCGTGGTTTGAAGATTTTGTTTTCTCCCGCTTCGATTTAAGGCATGATGCTCCTCTATGGGTAAGAGACGCGAGGCGCGCGAACGCGCTGTTCAGTTTTTGTTCGAGTATGATTTGAATCCGCCGGAAAAACTGGAGGAGGCCTTGGATGAGTTCTGGCACACGCAGCGCGCGGCGTGCATCGCCGATGAAAAGGGGCCGGCCAAGTGGAACGAAACGGTCCATCTGCCTCCTCCCACCGCTGATGAGGCCGCTCTACGGTTGTTTGCCGAACCGCTCATTCGCGGCGCGTTGGAACACCGGGACCAGGCCGACGAGCTCATCGTCAAGCACGCGAAAAACTGGGATCTGCACCGGATTGCCGCCGTCGACCGCAACATCCTGCGGCTGGCCATCTATGAGATGCTTCACCGGCAGGACATCCCCCCCATTGTCAGCATTAATGAGGCGGTGGATATCGCCAAGAAGTTCTCCACCCAGGATAGCGGCAAGTTTGTCAACGGCCTGCTCGACAGGATCAAAGGCGAAATGATGAGGCCTGCGAGGATTGTGACCTGATGTTTGCCGACCTCCATTTACACACGAATTTTTCCGACGGCACCTATTCGCCGGAGGAGTTGGTGGCGCAGGCGGCCAGGCACAAGCTGTCCGGGATTTCCCTGACCGATCATGACACGGTCGAGGGCTGCGAGCGTGCGGCCCGGGCTTGTGCGGCGGTGAATATCGAGTTTATCACCGGCACGGAACTCACCGCCGAGCAGAACGGCAACGAGATTCATCTGCTCGGCTACGGTTTCGATCCGCTCAATCCCAAACTGCTGGCGGAGATCTCAAAATTCCAGGCGGTGCGTCAGCAGCGGATCCACGAGATGGTGGCGCGCCTCAACGAGCTGAACATTCCGCTGCAGGTCGAGGCGGTTTTCAGCCTTGCCAACTGCCAGTCGCCCGGCCGGCCGCATGTGGCCCGAGCCTTGGCTCAGGCCGGTTTTGTTGCCAATCTGGACGAGGCGTTCGAGCGTTTTCTCAAGAAAAACCGCCCGGCTTGGGTGCCCAAGGCCCGCATGTCCGCCTTGGAAGGCATGGAGCTCATCCATCAGGCCGGAGGCGTGGCGGTGATGGCCCATCCCGGGCTGAATCGCACAGATGATGTGATTCCCGGGCTGGTGCGTGCCGGGATGGACGGGATTGAATGTTTTCATACCAAGCACACGCCCTCGATGGCGCGTAATTATCTCGCGCTGGCGGCCAAATACCGGCTGCTTGTCACCGGCGGTTCCGACTGCCACGGCATGAGCAAGGGCAAGCCGCTGATCGGGACGATGCGGTTGCCGTATGACCATGTTGAAAAGCTCAAGGCCAAGCTGGCCGAGCGGAAGACGACTCTTTCCAATGCGAATCAATAAAAACGGAGTGGTTTTCCTCCTGGTTGCCGCCCCCGGCAGGGTTGTATTTGCCTGATTGCGCAGTTGATTTTTTCCCATGGGACTCTTCGCCAAGTTCAAGGCCGGTCTGGCCAAAACACACAGCAAGCTGGTTCACGAGATCAAACGCATCGTCACTCGCTCGCCCAAACTCACCGCCGAGTCCCTGGAGGAGATAGAGCACGCCCTGATCGCCGCCGATCTGGGCATGGCGATGACGGCGCAAATTATCGCCGCTGTCAAACAGGCCTATGAATCCCAGGGCAGCGGCGGGCCGGATTATCTTGCCATTGCGGGTGCGGAAATAGAGCGAAGCCTGGCTGCGAACAAGCCCGATTTGGTGCGCGCGGCCAGCGGCCCGACCATCGTTTCGATTGTGGGCGTGAACGGCACCGGCAAGACCACCACCGCCGCCAAGCTGGCTCATCTCATTCAAGCGCAGAACCGCACGGTCCTACTCGCGGCCTGTGACACCTTTCGCGCCGCCGCCATCGAACAGCTCAAACTTTGGGGCGCCCGGCTCAAGGTCGAGGTCATCGCCGGTTCCTACGGTGCCGACGCCGCCTCCGTCGCCCACGATGCCGTCACCGCCGCCCATGCCCGGAAGGCGGACTATCTGTTCATCGACACTGCGGGGCGACTGCACACCAAGCACAATCTGATGCAGGAACTGCACAAGCTTCATCGGGTGATCGGCAAGCAGGTGGCCGGCGCGCCGCACGAAGTCTTGCTCGTGCTGGACGGCAGCACCGGCATGAACGCGTTGAATCAGGCCCGGGAATTCAACAAGGCCGTGCCCCTCACCGGCATCATCGTGACCAAGCTCGATGGAACCAGCAAAGGCGGCATGGTTGTCGCCATCCAAAAGGAACTGGGTCTGCCCATCAAGTTCATCGGACTGGGCGAACAGCCTGACGATCTGCAGCCCTTTGACGCCAAACAGTTCGCGCAGGCCTTGTTCGAGGAGTGAAGCCCGGCGGCCAATCCGCGGTCCCGGGCGGTATGACCCGCCGCCGGGTCGGGAGCATTGTCCCCCAACCCTTTATCCCGGTGGAGCTGGTGGGCTTACGCCACCCGGCCTAGGCGCAATCCCGCTCGCTCCGCGCTTGCGTGGCGCGGATCCTACCGCCATACTTTTTGAAAATTATTTTATGAACACTGCCCCCATCCGAGTCGCGATCACCGGTGCCGCCGGACAGATCGGTTATTCACTCCTGTTCCGGATCGCCTCCGGCGCCATGTTCGGACCGAACCAGCCGGTCATCCTCCACCTCATCGAAGTGCCCGATGAAAGGGCGCTCACCGCCTTGCAGGGCGTGTGTATGGAGTTGGATGACTGCGCGTTTCCTCTGCTCAAAGGCATTGTGGCCACATCCAGTCTGGAGGAGGGATTCAAGGGGGTGAACTGGGCGCTGCTGGTCGGCGCTGTGCCGCGCAAAGCCGGGATGGAGCGCAAGGATCTTCTGGGCATCAACGGGAAAATCTTCACCGGCCAAGGCCAGGCCATTGCCAAGAACGCCGCCGGTGACGTTCGCGTGCTGGTGGTGGGCAACCCCTGCAACACCAATTCGCTCATTGCCATGAACAACGCGCCCGGCGTCCCCGGTGACCGTTTTTTTGCCATGACGATGCTGGATGAAAACCGCGCCAAAACCCAGCTCGCCAAAAAAGCCGGCGTGGATGTCACGGCCATCAGTAATCTCGCCATCTGGGGCAATCATAGCGCCACCATGTATCCGGATTTTTTCAACGGCAAAATCCATGGCCGCCCGCTTACGGACGTCATTGGCCACCGCGAATGGCTGGAGAAGGATTTCATCACCACCGTTCAGCAGCGCGGTGCGGCTATTATAAAGGCCCGCGGCCTGAGCAGCGCCGCCAGCGCCGCCAATGCCGTGGTGGACACCGTCCGCAACCTTACCACGCCCACCAAGGCCGGCGATTGGTTCAGTGTCGGTGTTTGCACCCCGGGGGATTATGGAATCGAGAAGGGGCTGATCTTTAGTTATCCCATCCGCACGGATGGCAGGAAATGGGAGATTGTGCAGAACGTTCCGCTCAACGACTTCAGCAAGTCCAAGATCGGCGCGACCGAAGCGGAGTTAAAGGAGGAGAAGAGTTTGGTAGCCGAACTTTTGGCGAAATAGCAACCGTTCCGCGTTTCACCGCTTCTCAAACCACGGCGCAGGCCGTGGTTTTTTGTTGGATGCTTGAGGCGGCGTGGCGACCGGACGCCGAAATGAGAACGAGGAGCTCACGCGTTGGAACGCGGGCCAGGCCGGGAGTCAGTCGGGTTTTTCTGCGAACCCGCAGTTTCACCCTTTTCCAACTTTGGGAGCCCACAGTGAAAAATTGGAGTGTCCAATCGCCCATGATCTGGACATCCTCACCGCGCGCCGCAAGATGACACTGCTCGAAATCAAGAACCTCAAGATCGATTTTCAGTCCGGGCACTCCCAACTCCGAGCTGTGGACGGGGTGTCGTTGACGGTGGGCGCGGGTGAAACGGTTTGTTTGGTCGGCGAGAGTGGCTGCGGCAAGAGCGTGACGGCGCATTCGATTGCACGACTGGTGCCCACGCCGCCCGCCCGCTATGCCGGCGGCGAGATTTTGCTCCATGGTCGCGATGTGTTGAAAATGGACCGGGAAGAACTGCGGGAAATCCGCGGTGGTGTCGTGGGCTATGTTTTTCAGGAGCCCGGAGCGGCGCTTAATCCGGTTTTCCGCATCGGCCGCCAGATCCGGGAGATGCTCAAATTACATCGGCCCGAGAAGGCGACGATGGATGAGGTTGTCCGCCTGTTGAAACTGGTGGGGATTCCCGCACCCGAAGCGCGGACGGCCAGCTACCCGTTCGAGATGTCGGGCGGGATGCAGCAGCGTGTGATGATTGCCATGGCTTTGGCGAGCGAGCCGGAGCTGCTGGTGGCCGATGAGCCGACCACAGCGCTGGATGTCACCATTCAGGCTCAGATTTTGGGTCTGCTGCAAGGCCTCAAGCAGCGGCTGGGCATGGCGATTCTGCTCATCACTCACAACTTGGGCATCGTCGGGGATATCGCCGATCGTGTGGTGGTCATGTATGCGGGGCAGATTGTTGAGATGGCGTCAGCGCGGGAGATCCTGCGCCGTCCCCTGCATCCCTACACGAGGGCCTTGATGGATTCTGTGCCCAGACTCGGAGGGGTGGCGGAGCGGCTGCCAACGATTCCGGGGAATGTTCCCCGGGCGGGTCATTTCGCGCCGGGGTGCCGCTTTGCGCCGCGTTGTCCCTTCGCCAGGCCAGCCTGCCGGGAGACCAATCCCGAACTGCTGGAGGCGGCGCCCGGGCGATGGGTGCGGTGCCCTGTTGTTTGAACCACGCCGACCTGTTTACTCGGGCGGAGCCAGAAAGAGTTCCTGTGCGGTCATGAGGGTCGCTCCCTTGAGAAGGCGGCAAAATTCCTTTTTGCTCGCCTGCAGGTGCTGGCCCCGCTTGCTGTTCGGGTTTGTCATCTCCTTGTAGTCCACTTGCAACCGCTCGGAGCGGACGATGCGAAAGTAGACACCGCCCTGCTTCCATATCTGGCCTTGCTGCAGTTTCAGGCGGGTCCGGACTGCGGTGGGTGCGGGCGTGGGCTTGGTGGTGTGTGAGGATTTCATAGAGAACGGATGGCCCAGCGCATTTTGGCGGGGCTGGAACGGGGGTTGGAGTTGCGCTCTTCCGTCGTGGGGCGCACCACATCGTGGCAGATACTCGAATAAGTGTTGTCCTGAAGCCCCGCGGCGAATGCCTTCTTTACACGGCGATCCTCGCCGGAATGGAACGTGAGAATCGCGACGCGGCCGCCGGGATTCAGGCACGCCGGCAGATGCCGCAGCAGGGTGTCCAAGGCGGAAAACTCGTCATTAACGGCGATTCTCAGCGCCTGAAAAACCCGTCGGATTGTTAAATCAAGGCCGTCGGCATTGAGCCGGGGCAGGGCCGCTCGGACCGCGGCAGCCAAGGCAACAGTGGTGCCCAGCGTCCTGCCCGCCAAGGCTTGGCCCAGCTCCAGGGCGAGCGGTTCGTCAGACGCTTCAGTCAAAAGCTCTGCCAGAGCGTCGGCTTGGATCTTAGCCAGCAGACTCGCTGCCGATTGGCCGCGATGCGGATTCATGCGCATGTCCAGTGGACCATTCAATTTGAGGGAGAATCCGCGAGACGGATCATCAATCTGCATTGAGCTCACGCCCAGATCGGCAAGAAGCAGATCCGCACCGGGCAGCCCCGCTTGTGCGAGAACCTTTGGAAGACCGGCGAAATTACTCCGGTGCGCCGTGAAAACCTCGGGGCCATAACCGAGCGCGCGAATCCGGGATTCGGTCTTTGGCAGTTCAATCGGATCGGCATCCAGACCTGCCAAACGCCCGCCTGGCCGCAGGAGGGGAAGGATTTCCAGCGTGTGCCCCCCGTGTCCAAGCGTGACATCAATGGCTATTTTGCCGGGGCTGGGCGTCAAGACGGAGAGAATCTCCGCGACCATGATAGGCCGGTGGGTTCCGGCAGGTGTTTTGCCCGATGCCAGCACTTTGGCGACAGTCGTGGCGTAGCGTTCTGGGGCATGTTCTTTGTATTTCTCGCTGAAAGTACGAGGGTGGGTTCCACGATAGCGGGCGCGCCGCTGGTGGAGGCGGGATTGGGTTTCGCCGGGAGGCTTGGGATCAGAGTTGTCAGCCATTGAGAATAAGGATGCGCTAAACCGGGGCAGCTTGCGAGGTTAGAATTAAGGATGGAGGGCGGGCCATGGGCTTGATGGCCAAGGTGGATTGTGTTGGCGGGAGACCTAGAAGGCAGGGAATCAGGATCGCAGAGGGAATTTGAGAATAGAAGGACAGGAGTTTGGGAAGCGGGGGGCGAAGTGCGGCATGAATTACGGCGCCGCGTGCAAAAACAGAGGAAGTGGAGCGAGAAAAGTGCGACGGAGGGCTGTTGGATTTTGCAGGTGCCCGGGAGTTGGACTGTAAAAACGGTGTTTTCCCTAAGGAAAACGTAAAAAAGAGGGGTGCTATTTTTTTTGAGAAAACTCTTGCAAGGCGGCACGGGTCGGATAATGTATTGTTGTTCGACGGGACCGGGACGGTGAAAACAAACCGGCGGTCCGGGCCGAGTCTGGTAAACAGACAAAGCCGTGTAAAGCTGAGAGGCCGGAGTAATGTGAGAGAATG
>CAIQOK010000022.1 GCA_903873415.1 uncultured Verrucomicrobiota bacterium
CATCCTGCGTCTCGTCTCCGCCTTGCTGGCAGAGATCAGCGAGGAGTGGGAATCCGGCAAAGTTTACCTCAGCATGAAAACCCAAGCCCAGCACTCAGTTTAAATGCTCAACCAATTTACAGAAAAATTCTTGCGCGGTCATAATTTTTGAACATCCAGATCCGAAAGCGCCAGTAACTTGACTCCATTTGTTGCGCTTCGGTCAGTTTGGGATGAGCCCTTCCGGGTTGGACTCAGCAAACATATTACAGCCCTGCTTCTGGAAAACGGGCAACCAGGATCGGCAGCCTATCGAACCTAAAACCCGCAGTTGAAGTTCAGCCGGACAGAGTGGGCGGGGTGGGCGAGCCATTCGAGGGGATCATCCGTGGTTTGACGGGCGAGCCGACGCAGTTGTCACCAACCACATCCGCAGCCGCTCGTGCTGGCCTTTCAACACCTGCCACCGCTCCACTTTCGACCACTTGCGCGGCCATAAATAAAAGTTCCGCCGGGATTTGATCGCTTGGGTGTGATGCCCCGGATTGAGTCCCGTCAGCCGGGCGAACAGACTCCACAAGTTGTAAGTCGGGACGGGACCTTCCAGATCTCCCACCTTCAAAAACACACGGCCCGGGATCCACGAATCCGGGGCTTGGGGGCGGTTATTCGTAACTTTTCCGCAATTCCTGCACCCGGGACCAGATGGGCGAAGAGGGCGGAGTGCGACGGCTGACCTCGGCGAAAACATGGCGCGCGGCCTGGGGGGATTTGGAGGCGATCATCACACAGTAATCCAGCTCAATCCAACCTTTACGCGGATCCTGCAATCGGGTGCCACAGACGGCCAGCCAGTTGCCCAGAGCCAGTGCACCTTGCCGCTGGGCGTCAGCTAGTGAGGATTCCAATTCCCAAGGCAATCCAGGCAGGCGTTGGGGAACGATGATTTTGGATGCGGCTTCTTTGCGCTGGGACTCCTGCGATTCCAAGTGTAGTTCCCAGGCGTGATAGGCACCATAAAAACCCCACAATATCAGACCTATCGCTAATGCCCAGAGCAGCTTGCTCATGCCTCCTCGATACGTTCCACCCTGGCCCCCAGCCCGCGCAGCTTGGAGTCCATATTCTCGTAGCCACGATCAAGATGATAGACGCGGTTGATCTGGGTGGCGCCGGTGGCAGCCAGGCCGGCGATGACCAAAGCTGCAGAAGCCCGCAGATCGCTCGCCATGACCGGCGCCCCGCTGAGCGGCTTGCCGCCTTTAATAATGGCGCTGGGCCCCTCGATTTCAATGTCCGCCCCGAGCCGGGCCAGCTCGCTGACGTGCATGAAGCGGGACTCGAAAATCCGCTCGGTGATGATGCTGATGCCGGGGGTCAGGACCATGAGCGCCATCATCTGGGCCTGAACATCGGTGGGGAACCCGGAATAAGTGAGAGTGGTGATGTCGACCGGTTTCAACCGGCCGTTGCGGCGGACCAGCAGATCGGGTCCCTTGCGTTCTATTTTCACACCGGCGTCGCGGAGTTTATCCAACACCGCGTGCAAATGGTCGGGGCGGGCGCCGCGCAGAAGAACCTCCCCGTCGGTGGCCGCAGCGGCAATGGCGTAGGTGGCCGCCTCGATGCGGTCGGGAATGACTTCATGCTCCGCTCCATGCAATTCCTTCACTCCGGTGATGGTGAGGGTGGGGCTCCCAGCACCGACAATCTTCGCCCCCATCGCATTGAGAAAATTGGCCAAATCCACCACCTCGGGTTCGCAGGCGGCGCTTTCAATCACCGTAATCCCTTCGGCCAGCGTGGCGGCCATCATCACATTGGCGGTGCCCAGCACGGTGGAACCCGCCCGGCCTCCGAGGAACATTTCCGCGCCGACGAGCCGTTTGGCGCTGGCCTCGACATATCCGTTCTCCACCTTGAGTTTCGCCCCCAAAGCCGCAAAACCCTTGAGGTGCAGGTTGATCGGACGCGCGCCGATGATGCACCCGCCCGGCAGCGAAACGGTGGCTTTCTTCAGCCGCCCCAGCAGGGGACCCATGATGCAGATGGAGCCGCGCATTTTGCGGACCAGGTCATAATCGCCCGCGCCGCGGATTTTCCGAGCCTCGATACGCACAGTGTCCCCGTCAAACTCGACCTTCGCGCCGAGCCAGGTGAGAATCTGGCCCATGAACCTCACGTCGCTGAGGTTGGGCACGCGCCGAATGGTGCAGGGCTCGGCGGTGAGCAGAGTGGCTGCCATGAGGGGGAGCACGGCGTTTTTGGCGCCACTGATGGTGACCTCGCCGTGCAATGGCACGCCGCCTTTTATTATCAAGCTTTCCATGAAAAATTGTGTTCAATCCCCGACGGGCCCGGATGAAAATTGGCGGCGGAATGAGTATGCTGCAAATCCGGGTTTGTCGGTTATCCGTGGCAAAATTGGGTTATCGCCGCGCAACCAAAATTCGTAAGCGCTGACTATAGTCAGCTTGGATTGCTTCGACAACCCAGTTTTGACTTTCAAAAATCCCGCGCAGGGCTTCGGCTTGGCCGTCGCCGAATTCAAGCATGATTTTACCGTTGGGCTCCAGAAAATCCTGCCCGCGGGCGGCCAGATCGCGGTAAAAGTCCAGACCGTCGCACCCCCCGTCCAGCGCCAGGCGCGGATCGTGATCCCGCACCTCCGGTTCGAGCGACGGAATTTCACCGCTGGGGATGTAGGGCGGATTGCTGACGATGAGGTTGAAGCGGCGCTGGGAGGGCAATGCGGCCAGACCGGCACCGCAGATGAATTCCATCCGGTCGGCCACCTGATGCCGAGCTGCGTTATGGGCGGCGAGTTCCAGGGCATCCTTGGAAATATCGAGCGCGACAACTCTGACTCCGGGGGTTTTGTGGGCCAATGCGATGGCAATACAGCCGCTTCCCGTGCCAAAGTCCAGCGCTGCCGAAGGGGATGTGTTGAGCGTGGCAAGGAATGACCAGGCCGCCTCGGCAAGCAGCTCGGTTTCCGGGCGCGGCACCAAAGCGTTCCGGTTGGTTTCCATTTCCAGCCCGCAAAAAAAGGTGGTGCCGGTGATGTGCTGGAGCGGTTCACGCTGCCCGCGCCGGCGGACTGCGGCGCGCAACTGGTCGACCTCAGCCGGAGTGAGCGGACGCTCAAAATTCAGATAGAGCTTCATGCGCGGCAGCCTCAAAATGTGCGCCAGCAGCAGCTCCGCATTGAGACGCGGAGACTCGACGCCTTTGCCGGCGAGAAACTCAGCGCTTTTTTGTATTCCTTCGAGCACCGTCACAGCCGTCAATGTAGGTTGCCGGACGCGGCTGCACAGTTAAAATCTCCAGATTTGCCAGACACAGTTTCAAAGCCGGAAAACCGGGGTTGTCCCCCACTTCCCGGTGAGTTAGGCTCACCCCATGCTCACCTCGCGATGGCGTCCTGTGGTCTGGATTACCGGGTTGATACTTGGCATCTGGTTGTTGGCATTGGCCGGGTATACCTTGGCCAAAAACTCCCGCATGACCGCCGAGAAGGTCGCCGCTTACGCCGAGTCGGTGAACCTGGCCCGCCTTTCCGCCGCCGACCGCGCAGCCGCACTTCGCAACTTGGCCGGCATGTTCAATGCCCTGTCGCCCGAGGAGCGGCGTCAGGCCCGCCTGTCTCGCATCGGCCGGGACTGGTTTGAGCAGATGACCGAAGCGGAGCGGGGCGCTTTTCTGGAAGCCACCCTGCCGACCGGACTCAAACAAATGCTGACCTCCTTTGAACAATTGTCCGAAGACCAGCGGCGCAAGACGATCGACGAATCCCTGCGCCAGTTGAGGGAATCAGGAACCCGTCTTCAGGCCCGCAACGGCAATGCGCCCGACCAAAGCCAGCCGGTTTTGAGTGGGGAACTTCAAGCCAAAATCCGGACCTTGGGACTGCAGACCTTCTACAGCCAAAGTTCGCCCGAGACCAAAGCCGATTTGGCACCGCTTCTTGAGGAGCTTCAACGCCAGATGGAAACAGGCCGCACCTTCCGCAGACGATGAGAAACCCCGGATTCACCCTCATCGAACTGCTGGTGGTGCTTTTCATCCTCGGCCTGGTGGCCGCCTTGCTGCTGACGGCGGTGGGGCGGGCGCGGGAGTCGGCGCGCGGGGCGGCCTGCCTGAGCAACCTGCATCAGGCCGGGTTGGCGCTCCAACTCTATGTGCAGGACAACCATAACCGCCTGCCCAGCATGCGAGACAAATCACTCACCGCCACCAACGACCTGCCCGGTCCGGATACGGTTCTCTCGGGGTATCTGGGTAATCCGGCGGTGCTGCGCTGCCCCTCCGATGCGCGGCGGCTCTTTGAAACCACCGGCAGCAGTTATTCCTGGAACAGCCTCCTCAACTCACAGGACGCCGATCACCTGGTCGTGATGGGACTCGATTTCAATCCCCATCAAATCCCGCTGATGTATGACAAGACGGGATTTCATGGCTCCCGCGGTCCATCGAAGGCGCAGAATTTTCTCTACGCCGACGGACACCTAAAAAACCTCCTCGAACTGGCAGGAACCATCCGCTAATCCTGTGATCCAATTCCAAAATGTTTCCAAAAAGTTCGGCGCCCGCCTCGCGGTGGATGATTTGTCGCTGAACGTGCCGGCGGGACAAATCTACGGCCTGCTAGGACACAATGGCGCCGGAAAAAGCACCGCAATCGGCATGATGCTCGGCCAGGTCTGGCCCACCTGCGGCACGGTGCGCATCCGCGGCCATGATGTGTCGGAGCGGCGGCGGCTGGCCTTGCAGAAGGTCGGGGCAATCTTCGAAACTCCGGCCTTTTACGACTACCTCAGCGGCTGGCGCAACCTTGAGATTTTCAGCTCTTACACCGCCCCCACCCCGCCCCGACGCCTGGAGGAAACCCTCGAATGGGTCGGGCTCAAGGGCCGTGAACACTCCAAAGTGCGCACCTATTCCCACGGGATGCGCACGCGCCTGGCTCTGGCTCAGGCCCTGCTGCCACAGCCCGAGTTACTGATCCTCGACGAGCCCGGCGACGGGCTGGACCCGGAGGGCATTGCCGAGCTGCGCGAGACGATCCTGCGGCTGCACCGCGAAATGGGACTCACCATTTTGCTCTCCTCACATTTGTTGACCGAGGTGGAACAGTTGTGCACCCGCATCGCCGTGCTCAATCAGGGCCGCATGGTTTTTGAGGGGTCGCTGGCCGAGACGAAACGCCGCGAAAAATGGATCCGGCTCCGCACGGACGACTTTGTCCTGGCGGCGCGCGATCTGCTCGCAGCCCGGCTTATCACCGGCCAGCAGGAGGGACTGCTTCTGGCCTTGGGCGAAGGGGTTGGCACAGACCAGATCGTGAAATTCCTGGTGGAACAGGGGCGGGCTGTCTACGAAATCGCTTGCGCGGAGGAGACACTGGAACAGTTCTACCTGAATTTGATGAGTGGCGGCCAACCCTCACGCCGGAAAACCTGAGCCATGCTTTACCATCATCTCCGCAACGAACTCTGGAAACTGTTCGGAAAAAAACGCACCTACCTCGGCTTTGGCGCCTTCCTGCTCGCCCAAGTGGCGATGCTGCTGGTGTTCCGCCTCAGCCATTGGCAGAACCAAATGGAGCGGATGCTCGGGGGCAATGGCTATGAGGCCCGGGATTACATCTCGGCTCTCACCGTGGCGGTGGTGATGCTCATCCCCCAAGTGGCCCTGCTGATGCCGCTTTACACGGCGCTGGTCGGCGGCGATCTCGTCGCCAAAGAATCCGAAGACGGCACGTTGCGGATGATCCTGTCGCGTCCGGTTTCACGCTTCCAGTTGTTGTTTGTGAAATGGCTGGCGGGGGTGGTTTTCTGCGCCGTGCTGGTGCTGGTGCTGGGCGGAACGGCGCTGGGCTTTGCCCGCCTGTGGTTTCCATGGCGGGGGATGTTTGTGTTCGCGCCCGGAATGGTTTTCAACGTGCTTACCGCAACCGAGGGGTTCAAATTCTATCTGATCTCGCAGGTTTTCATGACGCTCAATGCCAGCGTGGTGCTGGGGCTTTCTTTCATGTGTTCCTGTTTCAACATGAAGCCCGCGACGGCCACCGTTCTGGCCCTCACCTTTCTGTTCATGAACCTGGTGATGGAAGGACTCCCGTTTTTCAAGGATTACCAACCCTGGCTGCTGACTCATTATTTCCGCGCCTGGATCTTGATCTATGAGCATCCCACACCTTGGGATGTCATCGGCCAGTCGCTTTGTGTCCTGCTGGCGTTCAACCTGACCACCTTTCTGGCCGGGGCTGCGGCGTTCCAAGTGCGGGATATCAAGTCGTAGCCGACGGCATGACGGTTGTTCCGGCAGGCCGCCTGAGGGGTGAAACGCGGGGAAGTCAACCTTGGCCCGGTTGCGCACCCGCAAATTCGCGGTGCAATCGCGCGTAAATTCCATTCTGGATCAACAGGCTCTCATGCGTTCCGCGCTCCACAATCCGCCCCTGATCCATGACCAGAACCAGACTGGCCTGGCGGATGGTGCTCAGACGATGAGCCACAACGAATGAGGTCCGGCCGCGCAACAGAACCGCCAGCGCGCGTTGCAGCCGCGCTTCGGTGACGCTGTCGATCGCGCTGGTCGCCTCGTCCAGCACGACGATGCGCGGATCGGCCAGCATCGCCCGGGCGAAACAGACCAACTGTCGCTGGCCCGAAGAGAGCGCCGCTCCGCGTTCCGCCACCTCGGTCTGGAGGCCTTGCGGCAGCGAATCCAGCAGATTAACACAGTCCAGGGCAGCGAGCGCCCCCCTCACTTCGGCCTCCGTGGCCTGCGGCTTGGCAAACCGGATGTTCTCCAGCACCGTGCCGGTGAAGAGGAAGTTATTCTGCTGCACGGCCCCCATCTGCGACCGCAAGGAGTCGCCCGTGATGTCGCTCAGGTCAACGCCATCCACAAACACCCGGCCGGATCCGGGCGGGTGGAATTTCTGGAGCAGTCCGACGAGGGTTGTTTTGCCGCTCCCGGTGTGGCCAACCAGCGCCACGGTCTGGCCAGGTTCGACCGTGAAGCTGATGCCGCTGAGCACGGGCCGGCCCGGAGTGTATTCAAAACCCACGGATTGGAACTCGACACGGCCGGAGATGGCCGGCAATGGTTTGGCCTGCGCGGCGTCGCGCCATTCCGGGTCCCGATCCAGCATCCGGAACAGCCGCTCCGCCCCCGCCATGGCCATCAGCGCCTGATTGAACTGGTTTCCGATGACCTGCACCGGGTCGAAAAAGAGGTTGGCAAGAAAGAAAAACATAACCAGGTCGCCCACCTCCATGCGCAGCCAGCCGTGCCAGCGCAGGGTGCCGTAAGCGCCTGCCAAGGCCATGGCGCTCAGGAAAAGCTGGCTCTTCAACTGCAGCAGCGGGACGAAGACGGCCGAGGCGCGCGCGACCCCGACGTTGTTTTCGCCATGCACATCCACCAGCTTCCGGAAAAAGCCGGCGTTGATTTCCTGCCGCACAAAGGCCTGCGTGATGCGCACCCCGCTCACCGATTCGGCGAGCGTGGAGGATATCCGGCTCCAGGATTCCTCCACCTTGCGCAGCCGCCGGCTCATTTCACGCCGGTATTTTTCGTTGACCAGCCAAATCAGCGGCGCCAGCAGAAGCATCAGGGAAAAGAGCTTCCAGTTATACCAAGCCATCAGCACCGCAGCCGTGGCCATCTGGAGCCCCTGCACCACAACCACGAAAGCCACGTCCTGCACCCCGGCCCGAACGCTGTCGATGTCTGATGTCATTCTGCTGATGATGCGGCCGAATTTGGTGCGGTTGAAAAAGGCCATCGGCAGCGTCATGAATTTGCGGAACAGTTCAGAGCGCAGATCGCGCACCACCGCCTCGCCCAGTTCCAAGGCCAAGCGCTGGCGGAAATGGAAAGTGACTGCGGTGAACAAGGCCAGCGCGCCATAGCCAGAGGCATACCGGTAAATCCCGGGAAGATCGCGGCCTGCAATGGGACCGTTGATGGCATGGCCGATCAGCCACGCCAAAGCAGGCAGCTGCAAGCCGCGCAGACAGGTCAAAATCAGCAGCCAGTTCCGCTTGGCAGCGTAGGGTTTTGTGCGGGCAAACAGCCTGCGGATCAGCGCCACTTGCAGCGGTGCCTGGTCCGCCTCCTGATCCTCCATCGGTTGGTAATAAGTCAGAGCTTCCCGGGATGAGATGCCTTGGGCACTTCCCTCCGCCTGAGGTTTCCGCTCCGGCCTTTTCATATCAAATCCGCGCTTTCTTCGAGATCGGACAGTTGTAGCAAGGCCGTCTCCCGATAGGGACCAGGTTGGCGCGCCAAGTCCAAGTGGGTCCCGGACCGGGTCAGGCGACCATTCTCAAGCACCAGGATCACATCGGCGCGGCGCAGCAGGCTGAGCCGGTTCGACACAATGAAGGTGGTCCGGCCTGCCATGGCCGCGCGCAGGGCGGAGACAATCTCGTTCTCCGTCCCCGCATCCACCGATGCGGTTGGATCGTCGAGGATGAGTATGGGTGGCTCCAAGAGAAGCGCCCGGGCCAGAGCCAGTCGCTGGCGCTGGCCGCCCGACAGGTCCACACCGGATTCGCCAAGCACAGTTTCATAGCCCTTGGGCAGGGCGATGATGAAGTCATGGGCCGAGGCGATCCGCGCCGCCCGTTCGATCTGTTCCATCGTGGCTTGGGGATGCCCGAAGGCGATGTTCGCCGCCACGGTGTTTGAGAACAAAAAACTCTCCTGATAAACAATCCCGATCTGACGGCGGAAAGCGTCCAGATCCAAATCCCGCAGGTCCAACCCGTCGGCCAAAATCCGGCCGGATCGCGGATCGTAAAACCGCGGGATCAGGCTCAGGAGAGCAGTCTTGCCCGCGCCGGTCATGCCGAAAAGGCCCACCACCTGCCCGGGCTTGGCTTCAAAGGAGATGTCGCACAGGACCAGAGTGTCCGTGTGATAGCCGAAACTGACCTGTTCAAAAACCAGTTTCCCGGTGAGGCCCGCTAGAATCAGGGGGGTTGCCCGATTCTGCACTTCGACGGGTGTGTCAAGAACCTCAAAGACCCGCCGGGCGGCGGCCAGACTTTGTTGGACGGAATTGGCGAGCGTGGAAATGTTGGCCACCTGCCCTGTGAACTGTTGAAGCAACCCGGCAAAGACCACCAGCCCGGACCCCAGCGGGATCTTCCCTTCCACATAGAGCCGCCCGCCGTAGGCAAAGAGAATCACCAGGCTCATTTGTGAAAGGATCTGGGTGCCGGGAGTGAAGATGGAGAGGTCCCAGAAAATCCGCTGCTGGTGTGCGGCGACCTGATGGCTGGCCTCCTCGAAACGCCGAGTTTGGTGCGATTCGGCGGCGAAGCCCTTGACCGTCTGCATGCCGCGCACACTCTCGCTAAACCGGAGGACCATCTGATCGGTCAGCTCGCGGTTTCGCAGATAACCTGGCCGCAGCCGCCGGGAATAAAACCGCGCCAGCCCGGCCAGCGGCAGCGACACAGACAGGCAGGCCAAAGTCAGGACCGGATGAATCCGCCACATGAACACCGCGTAAGCCGCCAGCGTGAGCAGGAGGGTCAAACCCTGAAGTAAGACCCCGTCGATGAACAGGCGTGTGTTTTGCACGTCGCCGGTAACCCGGTTGAAAATCGAATTAGATCCGTGCAGGTCGAAGAAGCCGAAGCTCAGACGTTGCAGCTTGGCGTAGAGCTGGGCGCGCAACTCAGGAACAATTTCGCCCTGAGTCAGCCGGGCGATGACCATGTTGTAGGAATAGGTCAGAGCCGCGCGAACCAAGGCCTGAACCACGATGGCCAGCGCCAGGGCGCTGACTATTCCCATGGCCGACCACTCTGGCGGAGGCCGCCAGCCCAGCGGATAAACCGGCGCGGGCTGGCCCGGATCCAGCGCGTGGCGGATCACGTCGATGACCACTCCCAGCAGCTGCAAACCCGCTATGCCGAGCAAAAGCAGCGCAATGCTGAGAGCAAGCGAGGCCAGACAATCCCGGCGAAAGCGCCAAGCCAGCGCCAAAAGCCGGCGGACAAGTTCTCCGGCGGGATACTGTTCACCGGCGATGGTGGAAGGAGTTGTTCCGAGCCTGTTCAGAGAGACCAGCATGCCGCAAAACCAAGTCGTAATCGAACCAAAAAGCGATTGGGGCACCCGGCCTGACACTCCGCACCGACCCGCCTCCATCCGGAAGTGCGTCCAAACCCAATCGCCGCGGCCAGCCTCCCGAACCACGAAAACAAACCAATTCCTTTTCCGTTCATTTCACAACAGGACGGGCGGTGCAAGGGGGCGGGGGCTTGAAAACCCCGGCCGCAGAAGGCCTGCGCCCGGGGATTGCTGGTTTGTCACACCGTGCCGGGCGGCCACAGGCTTTGACCCACATCGCTTCTGAAATAACTGCCGACGACACGGAGTTTGCGGATGTTGGCGTAGGCCTTTGCGATCGCCGCCTCCAACGTCGGGGCTAGGGCTATGATATCAGCAATGCGCTGACCCGTGGCCATCAGTCCGCCGTCAGGATTGGCAGCCACCTCGTTCCACCAGACGTCACAGTCGAACGCGCCCTGAACTTCAAGCGGAAGTTGCGGACCTCGGATCTGGGTGAAGGGATATCCGTAGCCGGCCAGCGTGAGAGAACATCCATAGTTCACCGCAGGCTGGAATCGCAGCTTCAGCTTCTCGTTCCGTGCGGTTTTAAGAATGCTCTCCAGCGGCTCCTCCAGCATCCGCATAATCATCGGCCCGGAAGTGACGCCTATCCGGACGTTGTATTCGATGACATGCCATTGCCCATCGCGCTCAATGGCGGTGACCTGAATCGGGCCGTGGTAGTTGACTTGCCTCAACCAGGGCAGCAGCGGATGGATGAGCTGGCGTGCCAGGCCGTATTTGTCGTGCTCATCCCGCTCGACGATCCCGCCCAATGGCGCGCCGGCCACGATTCCCATGTTCCCGTTGAATGCGTATTTGTATTCCTGATTTGTGACCAGGGAATGGATCTGGCCCCCGCTGATCAGAGCGATGTGGCCCGCTTCGGCGCGGCCGAGATATTCCTGAAGAAAGACGCCCTCGGCATAATTCACGTGGCGGAGCCAGGCACGCGTGTCCTCCACCGTTTCGCACAAAACCGTGTGAATCGGGCTGGTGGGCGAGCAGAGCGGGTTTTTAAGGACGAAAGGGTGGGAATGCGCGGCAAGAATCTTCTCCGCCTCAATCCGGTTCGCTGCGACAAAGGATTTCGGAAAAGGAATTTGAAACCGGCCGCACAGTTCACGGGCAAAATCCCGCTCTCTCTCAATCCGCATCGCCTCACCGGTCGGACTAAAAATACCGGCGCCCGAGTTCACCAAATCACTGGACCAAGGCTGCAGCGCCCAGTCGATGGACTGGGGGATGACCACGGCAATCTTTCTCTCGCGAATCAGGGGGACCGGACTCGGGAAAGATTCCTTTGAAAAGGTGGCACCGACAAGCGAGGGGCCAAAATGGCCGTAGTTGCGGGTGAGGTAGGTGGCGACATCGGCCCCGGCGTCTGCCAGCGCTCCGCCGAGGCTCTGGGCGAAGGAACCGACCCCGAGAATCAGCGCGGAATGGGCCGGGCGGTTTTGCTTTGGATTTTGACTGGGCATTGGATATTCGATCTCTGTCGAGTGTTCCTAAATTCCAGCCCCGGCGCAACGCCAAGTAACGCCCTGCTCGGAGCGCGGACGAAAGGAGCATCCCAACGGCCGGGCGCGACAATGGAAGGATCACCGGCTCGACTTTGGGACGATACATGGGCAGATTATCCTCCATGACGGATGAAGGTCGGATTGAAAAGCTTGAGTCGGTCGTAGCCCATCTCGAACACCAGGCCGAACAGTTGAACGCCGTGGTCGTTGAGCAGAGCAAGCTGCTTGACCGCCTCAAGAAGGAAGTCCAGCGCCAGTCCGCCGCCACCGAGACAATGGAACTGGAACGGATCAAGGCCAACTCCTCCCGCCCGCCGCATTATCATCAATAAAATTTTCCCGGGCCCCTGCGGACTTGCGCGAAATAGTCCGGCTGCACAGCCACGATGTTTGGACTTTTCCGGCCTCCTTGATAGAGTTAAGCCGTGAGTTTTGTTGCTGAATTTAATTCTTTGCCGCTGGATGACCTCATCAAAAAGTCACTGGCCACCAGTGCGGCCGGCGCCCTGCAAGCCTCGGGCAAAAGCCGCCTGTCCCTGGCCGATTTCGCCGCGCTGATCTCCCCCGGCGGCTCGGAAATTCTGGAGGCACTGGCCGGGCGTGCCCAGTTGCTGACCCGGCAGCGTTTCGGCAAGACCATCCGCCTCTTCGCCCCGCTTTATCTTTCCAACGAGTGCGTGAACAACTGCGCCTACTGCGGCTTCTCCCGGGACAACCCGATCCTGCGCGTCACCCTGTCGGTGGACGAGGTGTTGCGCGAGGCGGCGGAACTAAAGGCCCAAGGCTTTCGCAACCTGCTGCTCGTGGCAGGCGAACATCCCAAATTCGTCTCCAGCAACTACCTCCGCGACTGCGTTGCCGCCCTTCACGCCGAGTGGCCCAGCCTGTCGCTGGAAGTCGGCCCGATGGAGACGGAGGATTACCGGCCGCTGGTTGCCGCAGGTGCGGAGGGGCTCGTGGTTTATCAGGAAACCTACGAGCGCGAGATTTATGCCCGGATGCACACGGCCGGGCCGAAACGGAATTTCGACTGGCGACTGGAGACGCCTGAGCGGGCCTACGCCGCCGGGTTCCGCCGGCTGGGGATCAGCCCGCTCTATGGCTTGGCAGACTGGCGGTGGGAGGCATTGAGTGTGGCTGCCCACGCCGACTACCTGCTGCGGCATTGCTGGAAAGCCTCCGTCACCATCTCCCTGCCCCGGCTGCGGCCCTGCGCCGGCGATTTCCAGCCGCTCACCCACATGACCGACCGCGAGCTGACCCTCTTGATCTGCGCCTTCCGCCTGATGTTTCCCGATGTCGGCATCGTGCTTTCAACGCGTGAAGCGGCGCGACTGCGCGACGGACTGATCCCTCTGGGAGTGACAATGGTTAGTGCGGGCAGCCATACCGAACCGGGTGGGTATACCGGTGCGGGCAAGGAGAACATCCACCAGACAGTGCGGGGAAAGATTGTCGAGCTCGCGGCCGGGGCCGGCGAATGGGCGCCGCAGCCCAACCAGGCAACCAATGCCACGGGCCAGTTCAACATTGCCGACGAACGTTCCGCCGGTGAAATTGCGGAGTTGATCCGCAAGCTGGGTTACGAGCCGGTATGGAAAGACTGGGATTCGGCACTAACAGCATAAAAACGGCACTACTCTGGCCCTGCTTATCCGCCCGCTTTTCCAGTTCATCCCGATGAATTCCAACATCACAGCCAACGGCCTGACAATCGCCGCAGCCCTGCCCTGCTCGCTGGAAGACTTTCTGCTTTCCCAAAAGCTTCTGCCACGCAGCGTCGTCGTTGAACTCAACGGCGAGGCGGTCGCCCCCTCGGAATTTTCCGGGCGTCAATTGCGGGCGGGTGACCGGCTGGAGATCGTGAAAATTGTGGCAGGCGGCTGAACCGGCCCCGGGCTCACCTCAGGCGGCTGCTTGGATCAGAGCTTGCACCACCCTGTCCACACTGATGCCGTTCATGCAGCGGAAATCCACGGGGCACTCCCGCAGAAAACAGGGTGAGCAAGCGGCTGAGGCCGTCAGGAGATGGTGACCAGTGCATCCCGGCAATCCAGGGCCTGTCAATTCCGGGGCTGTGCTGCCGAAGGGGACCACCACGGGGGTTCCGAGCGCGGCGGCCACATGCATCGGGCCGGAATCGTTCGTGAGCAAAACCCGGCAGCCCCGCAGCAGGACCATCAATTCGCGAAGCGAAGTGCGGCCTGCCAGGTTGCTGACCTTGATTTTCAAGCCTCGAAGCTCCGCCTCCATTCTGTCGGCGATTTCCCTGTCGCCATTGCCGCCAAAAATGAGCCAGACGCAATGGGTGCGGGCCTGAACGCGCCGGGCTGCCTCGGCAAACCGGCCTGCCGGCCATCGTTTGGCCGGGCCATATTCCGCGCCGGGGTTCAGACCGAAAACCGGTCCGGTCAGATTCTCTAATCCGAACTTTTCCCTGGCCGCCCTGACTTCTTCCGGTGTGACCACCACCCGCGGGGCGATGGGTTCAGAATTGGCGCCGAGAGCCGCAGCAAGATGCAAATACTCGTGGATTTGGTGTGCTGAAAAACCGTTTGAAGCCCGCCATGCCTTTCCGGCTGCAACGGCCTTGCCCGCAATCAGCGCCCGGATCTCCAGCCCGGAGCGCTTGCGCATCCGGATGGCATCGGCGCGCGGCGGAACGGCCTTGGTCAGTAAGAAATTGCGCCAGGGCCGGGTATAACCGATGCGGGCCGGAATGCGGGCCAGCCAGACCTCCAGGGCCGAGCGCGGGGAGTTGGGCAGCACCAGCGCGAGATCGAACTGGAGATTCCTGAGCTTGCCGCCGATGGAAAACAGCCCGCTGCCAGGGGCGAAAGAAATGATTTCGTCCGCTGCCGGATGGTGCCTCCAAAGATCGGCCAGCTTTTCCGGGGTTAACAAGGTGATGTGAGCGGAGGGAAACCGTTCCCTCAAGCGCAACAATGCCGGCGTGGTCATGACGGCGTCGCCTAGCCAGTTGACGCCGCGCACCAGAATGCGGCGGGGATCCGGGCCGGCTGATGGATCGCGGGCTGCCATGACCTAGTCCCGGGACTGCTCCCGGGCTGCGGGAATGGGAATGGACTGGGGACCGGGTTTCCAACGGTTGTGAACCCAGAACCAGTTGGCAGGATCCCGCCGCACGGCGGCCTCGAAGGCCAGATTCACCTCGCGCATGATGGCTTCCATGCTCCGGGGAATTCCGTTTTCATGGGTGGGAATCTCCTGCCCGGCTTCGACGCGCCAGCGGGCCAGCCCGATGCGATAGCAGATGGCGGTAAAGAGAAGGCAGTTGTAGCGCAGCGCCAAAACCGCCGGAGCAGCGGACGTGCCGCATTCCTGACCAAGAAAGGGAAGACGCAGGGCCTTTCCCCCGGCACTCTGGTCGGCCAGCAAGCCCAACATGCGACCGGGGCCTTCCTGCATCCAGATCTTGAGCGCAGCCGCGTCAGTGCGCCGCTCGAAAAACACACAGTCCGAATTGCCCCGCAGACTTCGCAGCAACCGGTCAAACCCCGGTTGACGCAACCCCCGGTAAGTGGTCGCGCTCGGGACGGAGGGCATGAACTGACTGAAACGGGCGTAGAGTTCGAAGTTGCCAAAATGCCCGATGGCTGCCACCGCGCTGCGGGCCGGAGAACCCGTGAGCTGGGAGAGCACCGCCGTTCCTCCGGTGATCTCAAAATGCGGGGCGAGCTGGTCCCGGGTCATGGAAGCGGTTTTAATCGCAGAAGCGAAATTCTCACCGATCCGCCGGAAGTTTTCCCGGGCCATCGCGCGGATTTCCTCCGCCGACTTCTCACGGGCGAAACAGCGGGTCAGATTGCGCAACGCCACACGGCGGTGCCGGGCGTCCACCCCGTAGGCCAGCGCGCCACCGGCCCTTCCGAGACGGGCCACCCACACCAGCGGCAGCAACTGGATGGCCGAGACCAACGCGCGACCCATCAGGTAAAGCAGCGTGTCCATGACTTAGCGGAAGCAGATCTTGCGCACGCAATCCTGGAAGTCCTTGGCCCCGCTGAGGATTTTTATCTCGACGCGCATGAAATAAACCGGCAGATCGCGGCGGTCGATCTTTGGGAAGCGCACGGCGTCTTTCTGGGTGGTGATGAGCACTTCGGCCAGGCGCTTTTTGCTGCGGTTGATGGCGTTGAGCACCTCCTGCTGGGTGAAGCGGTGATGATCGGCGAACCGTTTGGAATAGACCAGCTCGCCGCCCAACTTGACCAGGCTGCCCTCAAAACTTTCGGGCTGGGCGATGCCGCTCAAAGACGCAAGCTTGCGGCCCTTCAAACTTTCCAGATCCAGACGCTGACCGGTGAACACGTCCTCGAGATACATCGGGTGATGCACGCATTCGATGATGCCGGCGGTGGGGTTGAGGGCAGTGATGCGCTGGCGGAGTTGCTGGGTCTGCCCGTCGCTTTTGGTGATGAAAATGACGCTGGCCCGGGCCAGATGCGACGGGGGTTCCCGCAGAGTGCCCCGCGGCAGCAGCCGCTCGTTGCCAAACGGCTGCTGCCGGTCGATCAAAACCACATCCTGACGCCGCCCGCGCAGCTTCCAATACTGGAACCCGTCATCGAGCAGAAGCGTGTCGCAGCCGAATTTCTCGATCGCGTAGCGCCCGGCCTTGACCCGGTCCTTGTCCACCAGCACCACCACATCCCGCAGATTGGAGGCGAGCATATAGGGCTCGTCGCCGGCCATCTCGGAATCCAACAGCAGCGATTTGCCATCGGACACCACGCGGGGCGGCGTGGTGTCCTCGCGGAGCAGGATCTTGTTGAGCAGCTTGCGGTGAAGCGGAGTGGGTTTGGATCGGTAGCCGCGGGAGAGAATGGCCACGTTGCGGCCCTGGTCGCGGAGTTCGCGGGCGAATTTCTCAACCACGGGGGTCTTGCCGGTGCCGCCCACCGTGAGGTTGCCGATGGCGATGACCTGCACGCCCAGAGTGGAATCGCGGAAGATGCGGACGTTGTAAAGAAAGCGGCGCAGCTTGACGATGACCTGGAAGATTTTGGAACAGCCAAAGAGCAGGCCGCGCATTAGGTTGGCGACGGTGCCGCGGCGCTCATCGAAAATAACCTCCAGAACGAAGGTTTCCGTGGTTTCCGCCCAGATCCGCAGCTGTTCGCGCATGTCGCTTCAGTCTGCCAAGCCGCAACCCCCTGGGCAAGCCGCGGCAATCCGGACTTCCTTCCGCCCATGAATGCCGGAAACAAAACCCCGCCAGCCGCAGCCCCGACGCGCCAATGGCATCATCCAACTCAAGCCGGCTCCTGTTGCGTCAGGCAATGCAGCGACCCGAACCCGAGCACCAGGTCAACGGCATGAATGCCCACCACCGGGCGGTCCGTGAACAGGTCACCCAAAACACCCAGCGCAACGCGGTCGTTCACATCGTTGAAAGTCGGGACGATGACGCAAGCGTTGCAGATGTAGAAATTCGCGTAGCTCGCCGGCAGGCGCCACTTCCCGTAAAAAACCGGCGCAGGCATCGGCAACGGAATCACTTCCGGTTTGGACCCGTCCTCCAGCCGCAGATCCTCAACGTGTTCCCAATTCTCCGCGAGCGGCTTGTAATTAATATCGCGGCGGTTCGATTCCTTGATGAGCACTATCGTTTTCGGATTAACGAAACGGGCGATGTCGTCAATGTGCCCGTGGGTATCATCCCCCACGGGGCCGTTTTTCAGCCAGACCACATTCTTCACCCCGAGATATTTCCTGAACTGACCGTCGTATTCAGCCCGAGTCATGCCCGGATTGCGCACCTGGATCTTCGGATGCTGATAGCATTCCTCGGTGGTCAGCAATGTCCCGCGTCCGTTTACCTCAATGCCGCCGCCTTCGATGATGAAATTCTTCCCGTTGAATTGCGCGTCAAACAGGGGCCGCTTGAGCAGTTTGGCGGCTGTTTCCGGAACGCGCGTGTCCTTCTGCCAATCCTTGTATTTCGCCCAGGCGTTGAAGTGGAAGTGGACGATGGCGCTCTGAGCTTTCCGCCCGGCACTTTTCACCTTGGTAACGTGAATGGGACCGCTGTCCCGCGTCCAACCCCGGTTGGTAGGGTGAATGACAAATTGAACCCGCTTCAGGTCGCAACCGGCGCGCTTGAGATAACCCGCCGCAAAAGCTTTCTCGGCCCGGTCCCGCAACAGGATGCGGACCAGTTCTCCGGCGGAAATCTTGCGCACCATCTCGCCATACACCCAGCGGATGGCGTCAATTTTGTCCGGCCAATCGGACTCGTTATGAGGCCAGCCCAGCCAAGTGGCGGCGTGCGGTTCCCATTCGGCCGGCATGGAGTAGCCCAGCGATGCGGGATTCGGTGCGGTTACGGATTCTAAGTTCGCCATAAATCGGCCCACAACATAACGGGTCGGCGCAAATTTGGAAGTCAGGAAACCAAGCCGGCTCAACCGCCGGAAACAGGCCGCAGCATCCGGACGGCAGAATAAAAACCCCGCGAAAACACCTTCACCCCCGCCCTCAACTCAGGCGAAGGTCAAACCCCGGTTCACATTGGTTTATTTGATCCGCCTGATGCCGGGTGCTTTACACCGTCCTTCGTTGCGGATTCAGGCGGACGCCAACGGCGGCTTTTCCTTGTGCCATCCAGCACTCTGCTCATAGGCGTGGGCGAGTTTGAGCAGGGTTTCTTCACCGAAGGGTTTGCCGAGCAATTGCAGGCCGATGGGCAGGCGCGGTTGGGTGTTACCCGTGAATCCGCAAGGCAGGCTCAGCCCGCAAATACCCGCAAGATTGCACGAGATGGTGAAGATGTCGGACAGGTACATCTGCAGGGGATCGCCGGATTTCTCCCCGGCTTTAAAGGCGGCCGTGGGGGTGGTGGGAGTCAGTATGGCGTCGACGGTCTCAAAGGCCTTCAAAAAATCGTTGCGGATCAGGGTGCGAACCTTCTGGGCTCGCAGATAGTAGGCGTCATGGTAACCTCCGCTCAACACGTAGGTGCCCAGAATGATGCGGCGTTTAACCTCCGGCCCGAAACCCGCACCCCGGGTTCGCGAATACATTTCAATGAGATCCCCCCCGGCCACCCGTTCGCAGTAGCGCACGCCGTCGAACCGGGCCAGGTTCGCGGACGCTTCGGCGGTGGCGACGATGTAATACGTTGCCACCGCATACTCGGTATGCGGCAGGGAAACCTCGACGATCTCGGCACCGAGTTTTTCATACTGTTTCACCGCCGCATTCACCGCCGCCTTGACCTCGGGATCCAAGCCGTCGACCAAATATTCCCGGGCAAGCCCCAGTTTCAATCCCTTGAGATCGCCGGTCAGGGCCGCCGCGTAGTCCGGCACGGGCAGGGCCACGCTGGTTGAGTCGCGCAAATCGTGCCCGCTCAACACTCCCAGCAGAATAGCCGCATCCCGAACATCCTTGGTAAACGGACCGATTTGATCCAGAGAGGAGGCGAAAGCCACCAACCCATAGCGCGAGACACGGCCATAGGTGGGTTTCAAGCCGACGCAGCCGCAAAGGGCAGCGGGCTGGCGGATGGACCCGCCGGTGTCCGAGCCCAAGCTGGCCAAACACTCGTCGGCGGCCACTGCGGCAGCCGAACCGCCCGAAGATCCTCCGGGGATACGGGTCAGATCCCAAGGATTGCGGGTCAGGCCAAAAGCGGAATTCTCCGTGGAACTGCCCATGGCGAACTCGTCCATGTTGAGCCGGCCGAAAACGACCGCTCCGGCGGCCCTCAATTTTTCAATCACCGCGGCATCGTAGGGCGAAATGAAATCACCCAAAATCTTGGAGGCGCAGTTCAGGGGTTGGTTTTTGACCGCGATGACGTCCTTGATCGCAATGGGAACTCCCAGCAGCGGCTTGCCTGAACCGCCGCCGGCCAGCTCCTGATCCGCAGCATCCGCCTGCGCCAGAGCGTCGGCCGCATCGTGGCTTAGAAAGGCGTGAACCCTGTCGTCCACGCGCTGGATTTGATCCAGACAGGCCTGCAAGGTCTGGCGCGCGGATGTTTCGCCCCGGGCTAGTTTCGTGGTGAGTTCAGAAATGGTGAGTTGGTTCAGCATGAGCAGGGGTTCAGGCAGTCGGTATTCGGGACTGGTTTAGACCTCACTCCACGATTTTAGGCACTAGGAACAGGCCGTTGGCCTGCTGGGGCGCGTTACGCAAGGCCGCTTCGGTGGACAAGGACTGGGACACGACGTCCGGACGGGTAATGTTGACGAGCGGAAAAGCATGGGCCGTGGGCTCGACGCCGGTGACGTCCGCTTCTTTAAGTTTTTCGATGTAGCCCAAGATGCTGGTGAGTTGGGAGGCAAGGGTTCCCTCCTCCTCCGGGGATAGCGAGAGGCGTGCGAGTTGGGCTACGTAATGGATGTCAAATTCGGCGGCGGACATGGGGCCAAAGTAGAGTTCCGGCCTGCGATTTCAAGGCTCAATTGATGCCGGCGCCCGCACACGGGCTAATCCCACAGCCCCAGCGCCCGCATTTGGGCTGTGGCTTGCCCTGACCAGTCGCGGTTGGCCGCCGGGCTAGCCGGGCTTGGATGCAAAATGCGGCCTAGTCGCACCGGCTCTCCTTGCAGGGCATGTACCGCCCGCTTATATGCAAAATCACCCACGCCGATCACCCACTCCGCGGCCAGAATCCGGACGACTTCCCGCAGATGTTCATCACAGACCGCGAAGAGGGTTGCCTGTTCGCAGACGGGCAACTTATCGGGGGTGAGGTTGCGCCCGCCCGCTTCCATGAACACAAGCGGACAGTAGTTCAGAACAAAATGCTGTTCGAAAAAATCCCGGGCCCGGCCGAAGCGCGATGCGAACAACCCCCAGAGCCGGCGTCCGCTCACCTCGGAGCGGGTGCAGGCAAACCCGGTGACGGGGCGCTTGGGATGTTCCTGGGCAGGCTTGCCCACCGGCCGTTCCAGTTCCAGCCAGTCGCGCACAGCGGCCACCTCCCCGAAGGGCACGCCAGTTTGAGTCATGCCGAAGGGGCCCGGGTTCATCCCCAGAAAGATGATCTTTTTACGCCCTCCCCCGGCCTTTCGCAGATAAGCCTCATGCACGGCCCAAGCGTAATCCAACGGATTGTAAATCAGAGCGATGGGAGGTGAAAAACGACAGCAGTTCACGGCGGACCGGAGACGCTCCGCCGCCTCAATCAACTGAAGGCTGGTGGCCAAGGGCAGACGTCGACTAGTGCCGGTTTGCGCCTTCGCGGGGATTATGCATACGGCGCAAGGCCCTGTGCAGGGATTCCAACTCGCGCTCGTCGTCAATCTTCTGCCTCTCAGCCAGCTCAAGAGTCTCCAGCAGTTCCTCCATTTCTACGAGAACCTGTTTCAGGTCGGCGATCACGTGATTGACCTGATCGATGGCCTTGGAGACGGCAAAAATTTCGGGGGGCTTGGAAGGCGGGCTTTCGCGCATCGGCTCGCGCGCCGGTGACGGCATGCGGTCAGGAGGGGAATCGGGCTCATCCTGCCCGGCCGCAGCACTATCCGATTCATAGGGCGTAGCAGTCACATCCCGGGGTTCAGGCGATTCCGAATGGGTGGCTTCTCTGGAAGGGGCATCATCGGCGGCATCGACGGGGTCCGAGATGTCGGCTGGATTCTGCGGGGATTCGGGAGGCAGGCCCGTGGCATCAGGACGGGGGCCGCGGGCGCGGGAATGGCGGCGACCGCCCCGGCGGGAGCGACGGCGCGGGCGTAAAGGCGCACCGTCGGTAGCTTGCACCGGATCAACATTCGGCTGTTCGTCGGGAACCATGCACTTAAGTTGCCGACTGTAAACCGATTTGAAAAGTCTTATTCCAGCGTGATTTTCCACCACCCAGCCGGGAGCCGGCCCGGGCGGTTCAGCCGGCCCGGCCCGAAAAACAAACACGCTCCCGCCGTGGACGCCCGCAATTTGGATTGCACATTCCCTTGTGCCTGCCCCAGAGTGCGCTTGACTATGAAAAAAAACCGGCCCGGAATTCCGCGGCTCTCTGCGCAGTGCTGGTTGGGACTGGCGATACTCGCGTTGGTTTGCGGGCCGACCTTGGCCGCAACAACAAACAAGCCACCGTCAAAAATCAAGATGCCCGCACCCGCACCCCGCCGCCCCAACCTGGTGCTGATTCTCGCGGACAGCCTGGGCTATGGGGACTTGGGATGCTATGGCCAGACTCTGATCAAAACGCCGAGACTCGATCAGCTTGCCGCACAGGGCATCCGCTTTACGAGCTTCTACACCGGCAGTCCGGAGGACGCCCCGGCTAGGGCGGCCTGGATGACCGGTCTGGAGCCGGTGCGCCTGCGGACCGGCTTCAACCAAGCGCTTCCGCCGGAATCCCTGACGGTTGCCGCGTTTTTGAAAAGCCACGGATATCACACCGGCTTGATCGGAACCTGGGGTTTGGGGGATACCGGTGCGAGCACCCCTGACAAATACGGCTTTGACGAGTTTGCGGGTTTTCTCAGTTTGGCGCATGCCCGGGATTACTTCACCCCCCGCTTGTGGCGGCACGATCCGGTGACCGGGTTCGACGGGCAAATAGAGTTTGCAGAAAACGAAGGCGGCCGCCACGAGCGCTTCATGCCCGACCTGCTGACCACCGCAGCGGTGAATTTCATTCACGGCAACAAACCAGAACCGCTCAACCACCACCGCCCCTTCTTTCTGTGCGTCGCCTATCCTCTGGTTGTCACAATCCCAAATCTGGCTTCAGCGGCCCATCCCAGATATGCCAACGACTCCTGGCCCCCGCTCCCCCGGATCCGCGCCTCGCTGGTCTCGCGGCTTGATGACGGGGTGGGGCAGATTCTCGATGCGTTGGAGCGGGAACGACTTTCCACGAACACCGTGGTGATATTCGCCAGCGTGAACGGACCACTGCGGGAAACGGGAATCCCGCCGGAGTTTTTCAAAAGTGCCGGCCCCCTGCGCGGCGGACAGGGCAGTGTCTATGAGGGCGGGCTACGCGTGCCGCTGCTGGTTCGCTGGCCCGGATGCATCCCCCCCGGCCGCACGAGCGACCAGCCCTGCGCCGCTTGGGATTTTCTGCCGACCGCCGCCGAACTGGCTCTGACCCGCCCCCCCGAAAAACTCGATGGCATCTCCCTCCTGCCGGTTTTGCTGGGCAAAAAACCAGCCCGGGTCCACGAGGAATTCCACTGGAAATCCGTAGAAAACGACCCTGCCCAGGCCGCCCGTGTGGGAGACTGGAAGGGGGTGCGCACCAACACCACGGCCGCGCTCGAACTCTACCAGATTCATCAGGACCCGGCAGAGCGCAACAATGTCGCCGCCAAACATCCTGACCAAGTGCGGCTCGTACAGCGGTTGCTGGGCACCCCGACCCGACCCTGATTGGGCTGGCCACATCCGTTTGGATTCGCCGTGCGAAAGCGATTGTTGAAAGCCTGATTCGGGGGCGCTGCCACTGGCAATGCGTGACTCAAAGCCGCCGGACCGGCCGTTGCCAGCCTCATGATTATCCCTGCCTGCGAAAAGGCCGGGATATGAAAGACAAGTGCTAGAACCCAAGCGCTGTCAAAAAGGCCAGATTCTTGAATGAATTAAACTTTTCCTTCCGTTCATTGGGCCATACCCTCGCGCGCATGCAGGCGAACGCTTTGCGAAAAACCAAAATTGTTGCCACCCTCGGCCCGGCCAGCGACTCGGCCGAAATGCTCGGCCGCCTTGCCGACGCAGGTGTGAACGTCTTCCGCCTCAACATGTCCCACGCCCCACACGACTGGGTCCGCCGTGTCGTCAAAGACATCCGCTCCACCGCATCCGCCCGACAGACGCATTTGGGGATCATGATGGACACCCAAGGGCCGGCCATACGGACGGGGGACATAGGGGTGCCTCTGGATCTGAAGCCGGGGCAGAAATTCACGCTGACCGTGCGCGGCGAACGGAGCGAAGAGGAGCATTCGGTGGATGTCAATTACGCCAATTTCATCAATGACATCAGTGTCGGCGACGTGGTGTTGCTCGACAATGGCGCCATTCAGATGAAGGTGCTGGCCAAGGCCGGCAACAAGGTCGAATGCGAAGTGCTCACCGAGGGCACTCTGGGCAGCCGCCGCCACATCAACCTCCCGGGCGTCAAAGTGAGCTTGCCGGCCCTCACGGCCAAGGACCTCAAGGACATCGCTCTGGGCTTGGAGGTGGGTGTCGATTTGATAGCGCTCTCTTTCGTTCGGGAAGCGCGCGATCTCCTTCAACTGAAGGAATTGTTCGAGCCGGGCAAGCCGCGCCCGCTGGTCATCGCCAAGATCGAAGACCAACAAGCCGTGGCAAACCTCGAGTCCATTGTCCAGGAGGCCGATGGCATCATGGTCGCCCGGGGCGATCTGGGCATTGAAATCCCCTATGAAGAGCTGCCCATCGTCCAGCGGCGGATTGTCAAAACATGCCTGCGTTTGGGCAAACCGGTCATCGTTGCCACGCACATGCTGGAAAGCATGATTGAGTCCCCGATGCCTACCCGGGCCGAGGTGACCGATGTGGCCAACGCCATCTTTGAACAGGCCGACGCAATCATGCTCAGCGGGGAAACCACCGTGGGTAAATATCCACTCAAGTGCATCGAGGTGTTTGACCGGATCGCCCGGCGGATTGAGCGGAGCGGTGGAGCTAATTTCTTCGAGCAATCCGACCTGACCACCCCGCGTCAGAAGTTGGTCAAAAGCGCCGTTGTGATGGCCAACGAACTGAAAGCCGAAGCCATTGTGGTCGTCACCCGCAGCGGTAATATGGCCAGGCATACCGCCTGGATGCGCCCACGCCACTCGAAAATTTTCGCCCTCTGTGACAATGAAAAAAGGGCCAATGAACTCACGCTCAGCTGGGGCGTCAAACCCTTCCTCGCCCCCTTCGACTTCATCAATCCCCAGAACACGATTGAAATGGCTCTGCACCAGCTCCTGTCTCAGGGGCAAATCCACCCCGGGGCTACCGTGGTCATCATCGGTGCCATCTCCGTCGGCACAGAGATCGTGGATACGGTGCAGATGCGGATGATTTAAGCCCGGGAATGCGGCAAACCAAGGCGCTTGGCTCGGAGTGCACACCGGCCGGAACGGCTCGAAGATATCCGCCATACATTCAGACGCACCGGCGTTGCTGCCCGGCCATCCTGCTCGTGATGGGACCACCGACCGGTCTGCTTACAGAAACCAGCCAAATGCCAGGCTTTGTCGCCTCCATGATTATCCGGCAGCCCCGCTCAATTCCGGCGCGGAGTTTTCAACTCGAAAGAGGCTTGTCACGCCTGAAAGGGCCGACTCACACAATTCCATCAAAGCAGATTAACGCACCAAGCCCCTAAGGGCCGGATCCACCCCGGCACGGTCAGCGATTCAGACCGCATTCGTAAACGAACCAGACAGGATTCAGTCCCGCGAGCGCGTCCTTGAGCTTGGCCAGCTCGCCGGCCGGTCCGTGCACTTCGATGCGCGTCAGATCGCAGCTTTTCAAAAACTCACCCAGCACCGCGCCGACATTTTCCAGATGAGCCAGCAAACCTTCCGCGCCTGCGTAGGATTCACGACAGAAAATCTCGTCGCCGTTGATGGTGAAATCATAGTGAAGAACCAACTTCTCCGCCGAAGTGGCAGCGACGAACCGCGGAAGCATGGCCTTGGCTTCGGCGAGCTGACCGGGTTTGGCTTTGAAGTAGGGATGGAGGCTGACGACATTGGTTGAAATACTCATAAAAATACGGTTCAATTGTCTCGCGCCGCCACCAAGGGTCAAGTCCTACCTTCAGCCTCAGGCGGCCGTTTTTTTGGATGATGATAGCAGTTCGTATCTGATGAATTAATGGCGCGTTTCCGCCCTGTGGCAGCCGACGTAAGCGGCAAGCGCGAAGAAACCCCGCCCGTCCTCCGCCTCTTGCCTCTCTCCCTTATTAGGAGGCTTGTCGCACCGCCACGATCGCACTACCCTCTTGGCAATTGACGCAATCCCCGCGGCAAGTCCGAACTCCGGCACCCACTTGTTACCCGGAGCTTTGACCTGACGCCGGATTGCCAAAGGCGCGCCCCCATTGGCGCATGAACCTGACAAGAAACATGGCCCCTAAGGATACAATTTTTACGGATAGCTTTGTGGATCATTCGGCTAACCGCCCCTGCAGCCTCCTGCAAAAATCGAACTTTGACATTCAGGCTTTGCCGGGGGAAAACTTAAAAGCCCACTCCACCCAGCCGCACGGTTTTAATGGCGCATTCCAGCACAGCGGCGAAACAATAGAAGATGACGCCAGCGCCCTTGCCGCGCGGAACAAAGTTCGATCCCTGAAAATGGAAAGCCCCGTTTTGCCGCCCGGAAAAAATCCGGCCCGCTTCTCCCCTATACTCCGGTCGTAATCCCCACCCAAAAAACATCCGTATGCACAATCATCAAACACCCGAGACAATCGGTTTTCAGAAGCACCTCTCCCAACTGCGAAACGCGCTGCTCGACCTCCACAAGGCTTTGGTCGATTCGGAACGAGCGGGTTATGAGCAGAGCATCGGGCCCATCACCTCCGCCACCCAGTTCCTCCGCCTGCTGACTGACGACCCTTGGTTTGTCTGGCTCCAGCCCTTGTCGAAACTCATCGTGTCGATGGATGAGGCGCTGGATGCGCCCGCATCGGTGGAAAGGGGCTGCGCCGAGACTTTGATAAAAAGCACGGCCGCCCTATTGGTGGCGACGGAGACAGGCACGGGCTTTCCAAGGCATTACTACGATGCGTTGCAGCGCGATCCGGATGTTCTGATGGCGCATGCGGACGCCGCGCGCCTGTTCCGCAGCAAACCCAAGCCCCCAACTCCCGAGGCGCCACCGTTACAGCAAGGCTAAAACCCGTTCCAACTCCGCGTCTGTATTGTAAAAGTGGGGCGAGATCCGCAGATAACGCTGGCCGGAACGATCCGTCCGGAGGCTCGCGGTGATGTTTGCCGCTGCCAGCTTTTGGTGCAGTACGGCCGTATCCGACCCGGGCAGAGAAAAAGAAATGATCCCGCTGGCATTGGCCGGGGAGGCATCCGGATGGAGAACCGAGCAACCCTTGGCCTGCAATGCCGGTACCAGCCACGCTCTCTTGCGACGGAGCTCGTCAGCAATGGCCTCCACCCCGACCTCTAGGAGCAACTCCAAGCCGGCCGTCAACCCCGCCAGACCCAGCAAATTGTGGGTACCAGCCTCATACTTCCGCGCATCCGACCGGAAAACGATCTGGTCCTGGGCCACAAACTGAGGACTAACCACATTATGCCAGCCGTAAACGGGCGGCGTCAGTCGGGCCTGAACCTCACGCCTCACATACATCACTCCGGCGCCGCATGGGCCGAGCAACCACTTGTGGGCGTCGGCTGCCAGAAAATCCACATGCTCAACAAGGGTCGGAAAAGCACCCAGCGTTTGTATCCCATCCACACAAAACAACACACCCCGGTCCCTGAGAAATTTGCCAATCGCCTCAAGATCAATCCGGTAACCGCTGATAAAATGGCAGGAGGCTAGAGCAACCAAACGCGTGTTCTCGTCCACCTGCCCCATCACATCCATCGGCCGGATCAGGCCCAGTCCACGCGTGTTCATCAGCCGGACCTCAACCCCTTGGGCCGCCAGCGCCATCCAAGGGTACACATTCGAAGGATAATCATCGAAATAGATCAGGATATTGTCACCCCGACGGAATTTAAGTCCGCTGGCGACGAAACTCAAAGCCAGTGAGGTCGGCCCCACCAAAGCCACCTCCTCAGGCCGGCACTGCAGCAGTTCGGCAGTGAGTCGGCGGCCTTTGTCCAACAGCGCCTCAAGGACAGAAACCTCCTGATCCCCCCGGGTCGATTGCTCCGCGAGATCCGCCACCGCCTGCGCCACCCGGCGCGGCAGGGGACACACTCCGGCATGACCAAGAAAAACCCTCTCCCGCGTCACAGGAAATTCCCGGCCGCGCAGTTCCTCATCCGACAAAATTCCGCTCAAGGTCATCTCTGAAATTGGTTTCCCGGGCGGCCGACCGCAAGGCGCGATTTCAAAAACCGCCCGCCTCGCCAATTTGCTTGAAATAGCCCATATAAAAGCCCACCACGCGGTAGGCCACTGTCAGCGCCACAGCCAAATAGACCACGCGGGGAGTCCACTGAGCCACCGCATGCAACTTGCGCACCCCCTCCTCCTGATAAAAACGATGCAGTTGGCGCAGGCTCTGGTCCAATTGGCCGCTGACCTCGCCTGTGTGATAATGGTTCACGAAAAAACCGGGGAAATCCCCCGAACCCCTGATCGCTTCGGCGGGTGTCCCGCCGGAATCAAACAGCGGCTTCCATCCTGCAACCGCCCGGCGTAAGGCGGGCGACCCGCTGGCTGCGGCGGCAAGTTCCCAGGCCTCAATGATGGTGACACCGGCGCTGAGCAAGGCCTCCAAAGCCGCGGCCAGCCTGGCCAATGCCAGAAAACGCCGCCCTGTCCCCAGCACGGGCACCGGCGCCAGCACCCTCTCCACCGCCGCCCTCCAACTCTCGCCGTGCCGCCCTTGGGCCGCGTAAACCAGCGCGGCAATCAAACCGTAAAGCGGAAAAAGCAAACCCAGCGTCTTCAAAAGATACGGCGTGAGATTTCCAGAGGCGAAAAAATCCGGGAATGGAAAAAGAAAAACCGCCAGATGCAGCACAAACGCCGGATACATCAGATCCGAAACCATCTGCCTCATCAGCCGGGCACGATCGCTATAATGTTCAGCCAGCAGACGGAAACAGGCGTCGAGCCGGCCGCTCATTTCCCCCGCCTGAATCAGGGCAAGATCGAAGTGCGGAAGCCACCGCGGCTCGCCGGCCAGTGAGTCCGTGAGGGGTAAACCCTGAGCAAGCCGGGATAAAACGCGCTGAACCGGCTTCCGATAGGATGCAGCAGGAGGCTGGCGCTGGAGTTGGTCCAGGGCTTGAACCACGCCGATTCCAGCCGAGGCGTATTGCCCAAGCTGACGGTAGAATTCAGCGCGTTGACTGAGCTGGCCGGGACTGAAAAAAATCGGCATGGCGCCCGGCAGCCCGAAAGGGCCTCAGGCCAGCAAGCGATCGAAGCTGGCCTTGAGATCGCGCTTGCTGCGCACGCCAACGAGTTGCTCGGCAACTTTGCCCTGCTTGAAAAGCAGCATCGTGGGAATGGCCCGCACGCCGTACTCGGCCGCCAGACCCGGGTGATCATCAATGTTCACCTTGCCCAGTTTTATGCGGCCGTCATATTCCTCCGCCAATTCGTCCAAGAGCGGCGCGATTTGTTTGCACGGACCACACCATTCAGCCCAGAAATCAACGAGAACGGGGGACTGGGATTGGATGACCTCGGAGGCGAAATTATCCTGGGTGAACGTAACAAGCTTCTGAGATGCCATAAAAACTAATGGGGTAAAGGTTGAAAAAATCTTATTGGAGGATGAAAAAAGCGACATAGACCACGCTGCCAACCGCAATCAAACCCACCGCACCGGCGGCGATAGCCAGTCCGGTATCCAGCGGGCCAAGGACGGCCGCCCGGGGAGAAGCTGGGGCGCTGGAGCGGGGTTGTGTTTGAGTTTGGGAAGCTTGACGCTGGGCGACCGGTGCCGAGGCGGCCCGGGGAACAGCAAGGGCAGCCGCCGGGGCGGGTGCCGCCGGAGCCGCGCTGGAAATCGACAGAGGAGCACTGCCACCACTGGGCCCGCCCGGCGGGAGAGTGGGCATTTTGATGGTCGGTGCCGCAGTCGGCTTTGGCGGGAGGTTGATCCTTACCGTTTCCTTTTTGGGCTGAACCCGGCCGGTGGTTTTCTTGGTCGGCACGGCGCCGGACAGCGGATTTGGAATATTCTCAGCCATAAAATTGTCTCAAAAATCATAGATCCAAGGAGCCGATTGTCAAACCCTTATTCGAGATTTATCGGCATGGCGCCTCAACCTTGGAGTGAATCAAAACACTCCCTTCTGCAAGCGGCCGATTCCAAAGGCCCCAAGCTAAACCCGGGCATTCAAATCGAGAGTCACTCCTTTGCAAAAGCATTGCGAAACAGCACCCCTCAAAGCGGAGCCTCAACCCGTTTTTTCAGAGGCTTACCCGGCTTCAGCGCCCGTGATTATTTCCGGCGCCGCCCCAAAAACATTGCCGCCGCCCCAACCCCTGCCAGCGTGAGCAGAGAATGCTCCGGGACATAGGGGGTTGGCGGTATTCCGGAACCTCCTGAAACCGGCGAGGAACCTGAAGATCCAAGCGATTGCGCTGCGGGAAGCATCAAGCTTGAAAGCGTCAAAGCATCGGGGGGAATTGGGACTAAATCAGAAAAAGGTGCCGCCTCAAAAAAAAACCGCTCGCAGCGAGGTCACTCGGAGTGGACTGCGCTGAAATGCCGGCCAAAGCGCCCGAGAAAAAGACGACTGAAAAAACCAGTTTAGGATTTAGTTTCATTTGATTTAATAGCTTCATTTTTTCAAATGATTTCGAAGTGAAAAACAGAAAAGATCAGACTCCGGTGTAATCCTGTTTTTGATGAAGCGAAAAGCGTGGACGCGCTTGCTGGCGGGAACATTAAACCCAAGGTATCCGCCCGGCAGACCCATCTATGCGGAGTGAGCAGGGGCTGGCAGACTTTGCGGGATGAACTCCAAATCCATCCGTCTCGCCGAGGTCCAATTAGTGCGATCCTCTCATACCAGCTCCTCCACCCGCACCTCGACTGA